>NZ_JBYTAE010000044.1:0-47853 GCF_058787875.1 Hydrogenophaga sp. FW305-3-2-15-A-LB1
CCACTGCTGCCGGAGACAAGCCCCATGAACGCCCCCACCGCCCTGAGCCACCTCACCCCCGAAGTCCACCAGCGCGCCGTCCCGGCCGAGTTCCTCACGGCCCTGCAGGCGCGATTCGGCGCGCAATGCTCCACCGCCCTGGTGGTGCGCGAGCAGCACGGCCGCGACGAGTCGGTGTACGAGGTGCCGCCGCCGGTGGCCGTGGTGTTCGCCGAGAGCACGCAGGACGTGGCCGATGCCGTGAAGCTGGCCGCCCAGCACCGCGTGCCGGTGATCCCCTTCGGTGTGGGCTCCTCGCTCGAAGGCCACCTGCTGGCCGTGCAGGGTGGCATCAGCATCGACGTGAGCCGCATGAACAGCGTGCTGTCCATCAACGCTGAAGACCTGACCGTGACCGTGCAGCCCGGCGTGACGCGCAAGGCGCTCAACGAAGCGGTCAAAAGCGAAGGCCTGTTCTTCCCGATCGACCCGGGCGCCGACGCCTCCATCGGTGGCATGTCGGCCACGCGCGCCTCGGGCACGAACGCGGTGCGCTACGGCACCATGCGCGAGAACGTGCTGGCGCTCGAAGTCGTCACCGCGCGCGGCGAGGTCATCCGCACCGGCACACGCGCCAGAAAGAGCAGCGCCGGCTACGACCTCACGCGCCTGATGGTGGGCAGCGAAGGCACGCTGGGCGTGATGACCGAGATCACGCTCAAGCTCTACCCGCTGCCCGAAGCCATCTCGGCCGCGACCTGCTCCTTCCCCACCATCGAAGCCGCGGTGCGCACCGTGATCCAGGTGATCCAGCTCGGCGTGCCGATCGCGCGCTGCGAACTCATCGACCACAACACCGTGCGCATGGTCAACACGCACAGCAAGCTCGGCCTGCGCGAAGAGAACATGCTGCTGATGGAATTCCACGGCTCGCCCGCGAGCGTGAAGGAACAGGCCGAGACGGTGCAGGAGATCGCCAGCGAGTTCGGTGGCAACGCCTTCGAATGGGCCGACACGCCCGAGGAGCGCACGCGCCTGTGGACGGCGCGGCACAACGCCTACTTCGCCGCGATCCAGAGCAAGCCGGGCTGCCGCGCGATCTCCACCGACACCTGCGTGCCCATCAGCCGCCTGGCCGACTGCCTGCTGGACTCGGTGAGCGAAGCCGACGCTGCCGGCCTGCCCTACTTCCTCGTCGGCCACGTGGGCGACGGCAACTTCCACTTCGGCTACCTGATCGACCCCAACAAGCCCGAAGAGCACACGCTGGCCGAGGAACTCAACCACAAACTGGTGGCGCGCGCGCTGAGCCTGGAAGGCACCTGCACCGGCGAACACGGCGTGGGCCTGCACAAGATGGACTTCCTGGTGACCGAGGCCGGCACCGGCGCGGTCGACATGATGCGCACCATCAAGCGCGCGCTCGACCCGGACAACATCATGAACCCGGGGAAGATCTTCGCGCTTTGATCGCTCCGGCGTCCAAGCCCTCCACCGGTGGCCAACGCAGCTCCTGAGGGGATTGTTCGGGCAAAGGCACAAGCTGGCGCAATTCCCGCCCCGCGAGTTGGGTGTTGCGCAACTCCTCCAGCATTTCACGCGCCCCGCCATAGGGCGTGAACACATCGATCAGCCACGCCTGTTCGCCGCTGTTCCAATCCTGCAGCGCCAAGCGGTGCGGCGATTGGCGCCAGCGGCAGGCGGCTTCTTCCGACAGCAGGGCCCAGGACGCATAGCCCACAGGCGCGTCGCCGCGCATGAAGAGCCGCGCCTGCCCCAGCATCAGCGGGGGCAGAACGCGCCACTCCAGGTCGGCCAACAGGGAGGCCCGAAAAGCGGACTGCTGCAGCATCAGCCAAGTCACAGCGCCCAGCATGGGAATTTTCTGCAAGGTGTTCTGGGCCTGAGTTCGCGCCAGTTCGGCGAGTGCATGAACGGTGTCGGCCGGCTCCGGCGAACCTGGGATGGACGTGTGCATCGATGGGTTGGAAAGCGTGGTCATGGAAGTCGGGGCGCAAGAAGCGCGTTGCTGGCGGCCAGATCGGCCTCGGACAGTTCGCCCACCGCGGCCTTGAGCCGCAGGGCACTCATCAGGCTGTCGGCCCGGGCCTTGTGCCAGTCGCGTTGGGCGGTGTGCAGCTGCTGTTGGGCATTGAGCACATCCGTGTTGATGCGCGTGCCAATGCGGTAACCAATGCGGTTGGACTCGAGAGCGGCCTCGCTGGAACGCACCGCCGAAGCCAGTGCCTCCACCTGCGCCTGCCCGTTGGCCAGCCCGGCGTAAGCCTGACGCGCCAGCGTGGACGCCTGCCGCCGCGCGGCTTCCAGCTCTTCCTCCGCCTTGTCGCACAACGCCAAGGCCTCGCGCACGCGGGATTGGGTGCCGCCACCCGCGTAGAGCGGCAACGTGAAGGTCACGCCCAGCTGGGCCGTGCGCACCCGGCTGGCAATGTCCGCTGGCGACCCCATGCTGCCCGAAGCGTAGGCCGGGCCGTAGTTCGCCGTCAGGTCCAGCGACGGTGAGTGGCCGGCCGTCTGGCGTTTCACATCCGCACGCGCGGCGTCCACAGCGGCCTGCTGGAGCCTCACCCCCGGGTGCCCCACCCGTGCGGCATCCAGCCAGCGGTCGAGCCCACCCTCAGGCAACGGCGGCAAGGCGGCCACAGGGTCCATCGGTTGCAGCGCGCCCGGCGCATCGCCCAAGAGCCGCTGCAGCTCCGCCTGGCGCAATTCCACATCGTTTTGAGCCGCCACCCACTGCGCCTGAACCGCATCGCGCCTGGCTTGCGCCTCGTGGACGTCCGTGAGGGCACCGGTGCCTACTTCGTAGTTTCGCGTCGCCAACGCCAGTTGCTGCTCCACGGCGGTCCGATAAGAGCCCGCCGCGCGCACGCCTTCCTGGGCCACCAGCACATCCAGATAGGACTGAGCGGCACGCAACAGA
The DNA here is from genome assembly GCF_058787875.1 of Hydrogenophaga sp. FW305-3-2-15-A-LB1. Taxonomy (NCBI): domain Bacteria; kingdom Pseudomonadati; phylum Pseudomonadota; class Betaproteobacteria; order Burkholderiales; family Comamonadaceae; genus Hydrogenophaga; species Hydrogenophaga sp. FW305-3-2-15-A-LB1. The sequence goes on from NZ_JBYTAE010000044.1 coordinate 2,924, forward strand.
AGCTCCTGCTCCGCCTGATGGAACTGCTCACGTGCCTGGGCATGCAGGGCTTCGGCCTGGCGCCAACCCGCGTGGTTCGCCGGTCGCCAGATTGGCTGCGTCAACTGGAGATTCCAGTTCCAGTTGCGCACCTTGCGATCCAGGGGCGCCGCCTCCGCAAACGCGGCTTGCCCTGACTGCCGATTGCTGGCCGCCGACGCGTTCACCACCGGCAGCAGCGCGGCGCGGGCCTGCACAGGCCGTTCGGCCGCGGCATCGAGCGCATGACGCGCGGCGAGGTAGGTGGCGTCGTGGGCGCGTGCTAGGCACACGACATCCAGCAGATCCTCGGCCTGCGCCACAGCGGGTACCAGGCCACAGAACAAGGCCTGCACGCAAAAGAATCGGAAGAAGCCTTCAGCGCTCACGGATTGCCTCCTGCTTGTAGCGAAGCATCGGGGCAAGGAAGTACTCGAGCATGCGCCGCTCTCCCGTCCGGATGTCCGAAACGACGTTCATGCCCGCGCCGATCCGCCCAGGTGCGCCGTTGACCTCATTCGGCGTGTGCATCTGCGACAGCTCGATGCGCACCGGGTAGACCGGTCCGAGCTTCGGGTCGTTGACCGCGTCTGTGCCCACCCAGGACACACGGCCCTCGATGAAACCGTAGCGCGTGAAATCGTAGGTCTCCACCTTGTTGACGACCCGCTGACCAGGACGAACGTGGCCGATGTCCTTGTTGAGCACCTGCGCCTCCACTTCCAGGCCGCTGCCCGCTGGCACGATGGTCATGAGCGGCTGCGCTGGCGTCACCACCCCACCCACCGTCGTCACCGCCAATTGCTGGACCACCCCGTCGATGGGGCTTCGCAGCGTCTGAAGATCGCCGCGCAACGTGGCCTTGACCAACTCCTGCCGCGCCGTCTCACGCTTGCGAATGGCCTCGCTCAGCTCCGCGCTGGCGCGCACGCGAAACTCGGCACGCGCTTGCGCGCGCTGCTGCAGCGCGGCCTCACGGCCAGCCGCGGCCTCCCGCTGGCGGTTGCGCTGAACCGCCAGCTCCTTCTCCATGGCCATCAGCTCGAGGCGAGATTCGATGACGCCTGCGCGTGGAATGTGCCCTGTGGTGGCCAGCTCTTCGCGCATCGCGTGCTTCTGGCGCAGCAGAGGCACGCTCTGCCCGAGTTGTTCCACACTGACGGCGATCGCATCGCGATCTGCTTCGCGGCGTGCCACGTCAGCGTCCAGCGTGGCCAGGCGCTGTGCATGCTCGGCACGCTGGCTGACCAGCAACGCATCCTGCCGCTGCACAACATCGGCCGGAACCCCGTCGGGCCATGCAACAGACGAAGAACCACTCAGCTCGGCCTCCAACCGTGCGACATCTGCATTGGCGTCCCAGAAATCGCGTTGCACACGGCTCTGGTCCGCCTGCGCATTGGTGGGGTCGAGCTCCACCAACAGATCGCCGGCTTTCACCGACTGCCCATCGCGCACCGCGATCACCCGCACCACGCCAGATTCCAGCGGCTGCACCACCTTGCTGCGCCCTGAAGGAATCACCCTTCCTTGCGACGAAACCACGATGTCCACGGGCGCGAGCCATGCGAACACCAGCGCACACAGCGCCATGGTGCAAATGCCCAGACTGATCATGCGGGCCACCGCCCAGGGCACAGGCCGTTGCAAAGTCAGAGCGTCCGGCGAGAACGCGTGCAAGGTGGGCTCGGCGGGCGCCGGCACGAGGGAGATGGCGGCGCTCATGCGGCCTCCAGCACTTGATGGGCGCGGTAGAGCGACGCATACCGCCCGTTGATCCGCAACAGGTCCCGATGGTGGCCACTTTCGATCAACCGCCCGCCGTCGAGCACCAACACGCGGTCCGCCAGCCGCAGCGTCGAGAGACGGTGCGCCACGATGAAGACCGTGCGGCCTTCGCAAATGCGGGCCATGTTGTCGTGAATGGCCTTTTCGCTTTCGTAATCGAGCGCGGCCGTGGCCTCGTCCAACAGCAGGATGCGCGGATCGACCGCCAGCGCGCGGGCAATGGCCAGCTTTGCAGGCCGATGATGCTGTTCATCAGACCCACCGCGCCGGCGGCCTGGGTGGCTTGAGCAGCGGTGTATTGCTCTGAGGTCACCACTTCGCCGTTGGACAGCACGTAGTCGTCCACGGCGTCTACGCTGCCGTCGGCATTGATGCGGTGGGTCTTCAAGCGTGTGGCGCCGGATGCGTCGGTGTGGATCTCTCCAATCACCTCGCCATCGGCGTTGGTCATCAGCGTGCCGCCACCGCCGGGCAGCGTGACGAAGTCCAGCCCTCCGGTGCCCAGGTCGCCCAGCGCAGCGGCCAGTGCGGCCTGCTGGGCGGGACTCAGCGCGGCGCCCGCGCCTTGCAGGTAGGCGTCGAAGCTGTAGGGGTTGCTGGTGATAGGTTCGGGCACCCAGGGCACGCCACCCATGAGGCCACCATCGCTCCAAATACCCGCATCGGCGTCGGGAAGCACGGCGCTAGCAACCTGATAGGCGTGTGTAGGCAGCTCTGGCAGGGTGGCAATGCTGAGGATGTCCGAACCCGTGGCGTCGCCGAGCCACTGCTGCGCATCGTCTGCATTCAACTGCCCAGCGCCTACGCTTTCGGAGAGCACATCGGCCAAACCGTACTGGGCCAACACCGAAGCGTCCACATCGAAAGCGATGAGCTCGCCCAATGTTTCGTCGAAACCTTCGACGGCGCTGCCATGCTTCTGCAACCAATCGGGCGCCTTGTTGGCGGGGTAGATCAGGCGGCAGGTCTGTTCGGCTGGTGAAGTAGGGAAAGCCGCACCGGCCATCTGGTCCCACACGTCGGCAGAGAAACCAGAGGCGAATCCGCCAGCGGGCAGCGCCTTGCCTGCGAGCGCCCCCGTGAAGCTTGAGATGACACCGACGCACGCCGTGTACTGATCTTCTTGCGAGAGCGTGAACGCGCGCAGGACGTCGGGCATGGCCTCTTTGGCAGCATCCCACATCGAACCGGCTTGCCCGTGCAGGGTGCTGGTGTCCCATTCCACCCGGCCGTCGTCGTAGTAGGCGCGACCATTGGTGTAGACCGGAGAGGTCGTCGCGGGCTTGAGGCCTTGGCCCTGTTTGAAATCGTTGAAGGCCTCGAAGGCCGATTCGAGCTTGGCCTGTTCAACCTGCAGTTGATGCCGCTCGAGCGCGCTGAGATTTTGGCCGCTCTTGAGCTTGTTCGCTATGTCGCGGGAGAGCTGATACGCCGCGTTGCCGGTCTCTAGAAACTGGTTGTAGGCTTGAGCTGCTTTGAGTTCGACGAGCCTTGCCTGATCAAGCTGTGGCTCCAACGAGCGGTCTACCGTTGCCCTCCGCTGAAGCTCAACTGCACTCGCTTTTGCTTGTTGATAAGCGCCGCTCAGCGCTGAGTTCTTTGTCGTCCATTGATGGTTAAGTTGTGCGAGATATTGAGTCGTCGAGGAGTTTCGCATTTAGATCACCTTCCAAGCTTCAAACAATCACCCAAGCTCATGCGCTTGCCGCGCAGTTCATCGCTTAGCGCAACAAGCTCTGGTCGCTTGCGAAGCTCCCCCTCCTCGTGTATTTTTTCTACAAGTTTCTCCGGCTCATTTCGCTGCCAAATTTGGTCCTCTTCGACAGATGTCCAGCAGTAGAGTCGCCGGATATCCCTTAGATCTGAAAGTCCCTTATTCTTGTAGTGAAGGATGAGAGCCCCCAGGTCATGCGAATAGCCTGCGCTACGAGCTTTGAACAAGAGGTTCAAACCTACTTCGGTGTTTTGGGTGTAGCCATCTGTACCCAAGAGAAGTCGCCCACCGAATGCCTTCATGCACTCGGGATGGGCCTTCGCCGCCCCGACCTCCAACCATTTTTTGTAGGAAGACTCATAAGAGTCCGTGTTTTTTGCAGCGGTCGCTTTTCCCACCAGCCCAGGCATCAAGCACATTGCGCCCACGTCTCCCTGCTGCGCCAACTCTTCAAGTCGATGCATCGGTCCTCGCAAGCTGAACACCCGTCCAGCGCCAGGTTGCAACACACTCAAGGTAATGTGGGCCAGCTCGAAGCCGTCCTCGGCCATTTCCATCCAACGCTGCTCGCGCTTGCGAATGTCTTCCAGCTTTGGGTACTTGCGACTGCCGGTGTTCCACATCTGCAGCTCGCTGAACAGCTCTTGCTCGTAGGCCGCCCGCTTCTCTGGCGTCAGCAGCTTGGCTTTCTCGTGATCGAACGCAGGCAGTCCGATGCGCGGAAACCACGGGCTCTTGATTTCATAGGTCAGCATCGCGGCCAGCACCAGGGCAGGCATCAGAACCACCGCCAACAGCCAAAACAACCATCTTTTGCTCTTCATTTCCACGTCCTTCTCTCCTCATCGGAACGGTCCGATTCTGTTGATCGCCCAGACTTCGTCCATCCCACAAAACAATGAGATGCACTATCCATTTGCGTCTCACACTCTTCATCCGCGCGGCTTATGCAGCGCGCGAGTCGATACTTCCTTCAAGCTGCGCTCACGTAGCGGCAGTCGTTCGCTGCGCACGTGTTGAGCACTTGCCAGGACTGCGGCGAAGGTGTCCAGGTCTGCGTGGCGTTGGTGTTGATGGGCGTGGGTGTGCCCCAACTCCTGCCATCAGGGCCAATGGAGTTCGCGTACTCGATCTCGCTTCTGGTAAAGGCGTCTTGCAGTTGCGCACGCTGAGCCTCGGCCATCTTGGCGCCGTACTCGGCCAACTGTGCAGGGAAGTCCGAGGCCTCCAGATACGCGCCAGTGAGTTCGGCCATCTTGGCGCCGCTGACGACTTCGATGTAAGCTGGACAGGTTCAGGTTGCTGTTGTCCAGCATGGCAAACCACGTGTATTTGCCATCGACTTGCACGAGCGCGTACCGGTCGCCATCGGCGGTGGTGATGGTCGGCTCCAGCGGCGTGCCTGCCGGCAGCGTTTGGGGCGGGCCCATCTTGTCGGGTGTGTCTCCTCCGGTGAGGTACGTGCCTAGGGATTTGGCACCGGAGGCGCCACCTAGGGCGCCAACCGCGGCACCTAGAAGGACTCCAACTGGAACCAAGGGTGGGTAAAAGGAAGTTAGTCCGGCTCCAATCTCCGCCCCTACCCATGCGCCGCTAGCTTGTCCCGCAACGCCGAGCCCCTCTGTCGCGGCTTCGGCCCCGTTGCCCTGAGCGACATGCTGTCCGACATTGATCGTGTCATTGGCCATGCCGACATAGCCAGCAACCGGCGCGATACGGCCTGTGATGCCGCCCGTTGTGGGAAGAGCTACGACGGCTTTTTCTGCGCCTTTCTCCACACCGGCGGCAACAGCTGAAGGGCCATCCGACAGGATTTCTATGGTCGGAACGCGCGCGCGTGGTCCAGCCGTGGTGAGAACGTCCGTATTGAATTCAAAGCTACCAGTGCTCTCTATTTCAGAAATTACCCCGTTGTCGAAATCAAAGACTTTGCCGGTTTGAACCTTGGTCGATTCAGCCATTCTTTTGCTCCTGTATCCGACGGGGGATATACCCCGACAACCATCCACCGATCACTACCACCACCAATGAAAAAGCAGCATTGGTGCAAAAGAAAAAACGAATTGCCCCAAAAGCCCTCGACCGACGCCGGTTGAAAACATAAGCTTCGTCAGTCGAAGTGACGGGTCAACCACCCACAGCATCTGACTCCAAAGCACGAGCATTGACATACCCACCGAACGCCACGCTGTTTCGAAAATTGGAGTTGTCCACATTGGGTAGTCTTTCTTGCGCCCTTCAACAACCAGCGCGACCCCAAGGAGGAAGGCGATGCAACTTGCCCCCCCTAAAAGCGAAAAGTAAAACCGGTTCACCTCGGGCTTGATACCCAACGCAGTGATGCGATCGATCTGCGGAACGATCGATGCCATGAAGTCACTGAACTCCCGCGCCCAGGCGTTGCTGATCAAGATGTCATCGGGGATCAGCAGTCCCACGACTGCCATCACAAGGTAGTACCCGATCAGTGCAAGACCGAAGGGGTTCTTCCAATCCTCTTTAGAGAACTGGCGAAGGCTACGTACTGTCTTCATGCAACGAGGCTCCTATGCAAATCTTTCGATGTCGGTCGATTCTGTTGAGCGCGCAAACTTTGCCCATCCCACAAAACAGTGAGATGCGTTCTCCATTTGCGTCTTGCGCTCTTCATCCGCGCGGCGTATGGAGCACGCGAAGCGATGCTTCTTTCAAGCTGCGCACACATAGCGACCGTCGTTCGCCGTGCGCGTGTTGAGCACTTGCCCCGACTGCGGCAAAGGCGTCCAGGTCTGCATGGCGTTGGTGTTGATCAGGCTTCTCGGGTCAGTGCGAAACCGGGGTCCAGAACTCGGAAGGAACTACAGACGTTGGATAGCCTTCTGCGTCCAGCGCGATGCCCGGACTGGTGGCACTGGTGTTGTAGAGGCGACCATCCACCACCTGCGTGATCAGCTTCAGAGGGGTGTCGCCTTGCTCAAGGATCACCTTGTCGACCGCTCCGAAGGCGACGGTCTTGGTGCCTCGAATCTGTGCAGTACCCAGAATGGTTCCCTCGGTAGCTGGTGAACCTGCGCATGTGGTGTTGTGATACGTTCTTTCGACGGTCACGATTCCGTACTGGTTGGCGCTGATCTTGCCAATCGTGATGTCTTTTGCTTCCGACACACCGTTGGGGTAAGACGGGTGTGCGCTTACAGCCCACACCACGTCGCAGGCGTCCACCCAGCGCCCGAGGTACTTGTCCACAGGATCGGACATGGCTGAGGTGGAGGGTGCGGCGCTGGTGTTGGCGTCGCCACCCCCACCGCCGCACGCTGCGAGCAGAAGGGGCAACAAGGTAATGGCGATTTTGAAGAAGTGCGCATAGAAAAAGTCCTTGTGAATTGAACGAGGCGCGATTCTGCGGAAGCCCTCAAGATCTGCCCATCCCACAAAACAGTGAAATTCAGCGATCGGGCTTGCCACTCCAGACCCGCGATGGGCTGGACTCCAACCTCTCTCACGCAACCCACGCCGCCAGCGAAACCCCCACCGCAGTTCCCTTGCCCGACACGCTCGCGAGCGTGATCGACTGCCCCAGCAAGGCCGCCATGCGCTTGACGCTGTACAAGCCAATGCCCATGCCCTCGGGCACGCGCTCCAACTCGCCGCCGCGCTGGAATGCCTCGAAGCACCGGGCGGCATCGGCCTCGGTCATGCCGATGCCGGTGTCGATCACCATGAGCCACAGGCGGCCCTGCCTGCGCTTGCAGCCGATGAGGATGCGACCGCCTTCATCGGTGTAGCGCAGGGCGTTGGACAGCAGGTTGCGTGCGATGCGCTGCAGGATCAGCACGTCGGTGCGGACCAGTCGGTGCGTGGGTAGGTAGCGCAGCGTGACGTGGCGGGCCCTCGTCCATTGACGGAATTCCTGCACCACGGGATCAAGCGCGGCGTGCAGGCTGACCACCTTGAGGTCCAGCACGGGTTGCTCGTTCGTGCTCATCTGGCGCATGCTGACCATGAAGTCGTTGACGGCTCTCATGGCTTCATCAATGCCGAGCAGGAGCCCCTCGTGTTTGCGCGGCGGCGCGTCCCGCAAGGCTTGCACGTACAGGTTCACGCTTTGCAGTGGCTGCAGAAGGTCGTGCTGCGCGGCGGCGTAGAGCAGGCTGCGGTCTTGCGCTCGGTTGACGCTGGCCTGCAGCTGGTTGCGCTTGCGGATGATCTGCACGCTGACCGCGCAGCCCAGCAAGGCCGCGACCAGGGAGCCCTGCACGAAGTTGGAGATCAGGGTGACATGGATGGGCAAGGCGATCAGCCGGTAGAGCACGTACAACAGGCCGGAGAACGCATAGACGCCCCACACGGCGAGAAACAACAAGCGGTGCGTTTCGGCACGCCTGATGGCGTGGCGCACGGCGAGGTACACCATGGCAAAGGCGTACACGGTGCCGCCCATCACCAGCATGAGGCGCGAGGTCTCGGGTCGGAGGATGGCGATCGCGGGAACCACCACCAGCCAGAGCCACGCGCCGGCGCGCAGCAGCGCGTCCGCCACCGGGTCGTCTTCGCGCGTACCGAGAAAGACGCGGGCATGCAGGGCGCTCAGGCCGAGCAAACCGACATACCCCGCCCAACCCAGCCACCCTGCCTGCCAGCGGTCCAGCCACGGCAGCAGCTGGTGCATCACGCCTGAGACCCACATGGCCCCCAGCATTTCGCAGGCGGCCATGGCAAGGAACAGCGGCAAGGATCGGTCTGCCGCCACGGGGATCAGCGTCAACACATAGAGCACCACCACCAGGGGCACGGCCAGCACCAAACCAATCCACAGATGCAGCTTGCCCTGCGTCAGCACGAAGGCGTCGTCGCGCACCGCGAACAGCGGGAAGCGCATGAGGTTGTAGCCATCGAGCCGCAGCATCAGGCTGGCTTTCTGCCCACCCTGCAGTTTCAGCCGCCACGCGGGGTAGAGCAGACCCGACGAGGGCGCTAAGGGGCGCAGGTTTTCGAGTTGCGGATGCTCTACCCATTGCCCTTGATCGTCCTGAATCCACAGGCGCACTTCGTCCTGGGTCGGCAACTCGTAGGTAAGCAGCCAGGCCTGGGGGTCGGGGCCGGGGTTGCTGAGGGTGAGTTGTGCCCAGTAGGGGTAGGGCAGCCACTTGCCAAACGCATGGTTGGCATGCGGCAGAGGGATGGCATCGCCCGCCGCGACAAGGGCACCCACCCGCCCAGGAGTGAGTTCGCCTTGCGGGTCGGCCACGGTTTGCAGGGCGGCCCAAAGGGGGACACGATCCGCGCCAGGGTCCAAGGGCATTGCTGCGGCAAGGGAATGGGCCCCCAACAACAAGGCCATGAGGGCCAGCCACTTAAACCAGCATGCCATTCGCTTTGGCCCAGGCGATGTACAGACTCGAGGCCTGCGTCCGGTTCTGCACCCCCAGCCGCAGAAAGATGACTCTCAAATGGCTGCGGACCGTGTGTGGGCCAATCTTCAGGCGCAACCCGATTTCGCGGTCGCGGTATCCACTGGCCGCTTCCGCGAGCACGTCGCGCTGACGCTTCGTCAGCAGGGCGATGGGATGCGGCGCCCCTGGTGGCGATACGAGCGGGGTTTTCCGCCCCCTTCGCAGGGGCGCCAGGAAGGGCCTGATCTGCTGGACGAAGTTCTGCGGCAGTGCCGATTTGGAAACGAAGGCGTACGCGCCCAGCGCCAGGACAGCCCGCTCGGTAGCGTGGTCATCACAGGCACTGAAGACAACGATGGGCGTGCCGGGCGCCGCGTGGAGCAGGGCTCGCAAGGTGTCCAACCCTCTTGAGTCGGGCAAATGGAGGTCCGTGATGATCAACCCGGGCGGCTCGCTTCGGCGCAGCCGGTGTTTTGCCTGCATCAGGGAGCTGACGGTCGCGATGCAATCGGTCGCATGGACATTGGCGTGCATCGCCTCCAGACCAGCCGTGATCGAACGGATCATCATCGGATGGTCCTCGACCACGAGAATCTCGAAGGGAGCCGGCGTGTAGGCTCGTGTATCAGGCGCGAACGGCGAACCCATGGTGGATGTCCTCCCAGTCCCTGGCTCTTGATTGGTTCGTATGGGCCCTTCTGAAAGAGGGCCTGGGCTCAAGAACGCTCAGCCGCGCAATCTATTTCGGCGCGCGCACCACAACGCACATGACGCACGAGTTCGCGTCATGAGTCATTGAAGGACTCTGTTCAGGGAACGAATCGACGCACCGGCACCCCGATGCGTGTACCCCGGGGGCGTCGATCGGTGGGCGTCAGGGCGCCGGGCGCGCCTCCAGCACCGCCACCTGTGCGCCCAGCCGGTCCAGCAGGCGCAGGCGCGGGCCCTGCATGGCCCACTGTTCGGTGGTGGCCAGCGCGAACATGAAGGCGCGTTCGCGCTCCATGTCGGCCGCACAGGTTTGCAGTTCGCGGCGTGGGCCGCGCAGCATCTGCAGGGCCTGGCCGTTCAGGGTGTAGGTGCCGATGAGTTCGTTGCAGCCACCCGAGCCGGTCACGCGGCGGCCATCGCTGTTCAGGACGAAGTGCGGCGCCTTGGCCGGATCCTGCGCGGGCAGGGGCTGACCGTCGAGCGACACCAGCACCCAGCGCACGTTCTCGATCCTGGGCGCGGCGGGCTGCGCGCGGGTGTCGACCGGGCGCAGCAGCACGTCGGCATGGGTCGTGCCTGAGTGACCGAGCACGAGGTAGGCGCTGTCGGTGACGTACAAGGCCTTGCCATCCACCAGGATCTCGGCGCGCACCGAGTAGCTGCCCTTCTCCTGCACCCGCCGCTGCTCCACCGGCAGGCTGAAGCGCAGCGGCTGCGGGCCGCTGGCGGGGCCGGCGAAGTGGGCCAGCGTGACGGAGCCACCATCGGCGCGGGACACGTCGGCCACCGACACGTCAAGCACCGCGTTGGGCGGCAGGGCGATCGTCCCTTCGAAGCGGGCCGTGCCGGTCACCGTGTAGGACGGCGGGTTGGTGACGGGCGTGCCGCAGGCCGTGAGCAGCAGGCCGGTGGCCAGGGCGCCCAGCAGGGGACGGCGGGACACGCGTGGGCTGGAGAGGTTCGACATCGTCATCGGGAGGCTCCTGAAAAAAGGGATGGTGTGCGGGACAGCCACCCCATTGTGCTCAGAAGTGCCCGCTCCGCCTGTGAAAGCCTGCAACCGGGCTCAGGCCGCCGCGCCCAGGCGGAACACCGCCACCGCCCGGACCAGGTCTTCGGCCTGCTGCCGCAGGCTGGTGGCCGAGGCGGACATCTGCTCGACCAGCGCGGCGTTCTGCTGGGTGGTCTGGTCCATCTGCAGAACAGCCTCGCCCACCTGAGACACCCCGGCGCTCTGCTCGGCGCTGGCGCTGGTGATCTCACCCACCAGGTCGGAGACGCGGCGGATGCTGCCCACCACCTCCTGCATGGTGGTGCCGGCCTTGTCGGCCAGGGTGACGCCGCGTTCCACGCGCTCCACACTCTCGCCGATCAAGTCCTTGATTTCCTTCGCGGCCTGCCCCGAGCGCTGCGCGAGGTTGCGCACCTCGCCGGCCACCACCGCGAAGCCCCGGCCCTGCTCCCCGGCGCGCGCGGCTTCCACCGCCGCGTTGAGCGCCAGGATGTTGGTCTGGAAGGCAATGCCGTCGATCACCGCGATGATGTCGGCGATCTTGCGCGAGCTGTTCTCGATGCCCTTCATGGTGTCGACCACCTGGTTCACCACCTCGCCACCCTGCTGGGCCACGCTGGAGGCGCCCTGCGCGAGCTGGTTGGCGGTGCGCGCGTGTTCCGCGTTCTGGGTCACGGTGCTGCCCAGCTGCTCCATCGATGCCGAGGTCTGCTCGAGCGCGCTGGCCTGGCTTTCGGTGCGGCGCGAGAGGTCGCTGTTGCCCGAGGCGATTTCCGCGCTGCCGTTGGAGACGGCCTCGGCGCCCTGCCGCACGGCGTGCACGGACGTGGCCAACCGTTCGGTCATGGTGCGCAGCTTGGCCAGGGCGCTGTGCGTGTCGCCCTCGCGCACCCGCATGGACACACCGAGGTCGCCAGACGCCACCGCGTCGGCGATGCGCTTGAGTTCATCGGGGTCGGCACCGAGGGAGCGCACCACCTTGCGCAGGTAGATCGCCAGCCCGGCCAGCCCCAGGGCAACGACCACCACGGAGACCACCACGATGTTGCGGTCGAGCTTCGAGAGGCTCTCGATCTCGTCGATGCGGTAGGCCAGGCGCTCGCCCTGGCGCTTCTTCTCCTGGGCCAAGGGCTTCAACAGGGCATTGCGCGCGGGGATGGTGTGGTCCACCAGGTAGGCGAAGGCTTCGTCCTTCTTGCCTTCCTGGATGAGCTTCACGTTGGCCTCGCCGATGCGCCAGAACTCGGTCATGAGGGCCGGCAGGGGCGCGAAGGCCTGTCGCCCGGCGTCGTCGATCATGCCCTCGCCGAACACCTTGAGCGCGTCGAGCAGCAGGCGTTTCTTCTCGCCGATGTCCGCCAGCGTGGCGTCGAGTTCCTGGGGGTTGCGCGAGAGGATCGCGTGGCGCACCTGCAACGAGGTGCGGGTGACGTTGAGCTCCAGCTCGGCAATGATCTGCAGCTGGGGCACGTTGGTTTCGTTGATGCGTTCGGCGGCATCCACCACCCGGCCCATCATGATCCAGACCGTGGCCGCGACGGCCAGCAGCAGCACGACGAGCGTGGCATTGATGAGCAGCAGCCGCTGCCCCAGATTCAAGCGTTGCGACATGGGTACCTCCTCAGGTGGCCCAAGTCGAGTGGCAACTTTCAGAGCAAGGCACAACGCCGCAAGACCGGGCCAGCTCAGGTTATGCGGCTGTCAAGTGGTGCAATGCGGGAAAAAGCCGGGAGAAACAGGCCTGTTTCTCCCGGCGCAGGCGGGGCCGTCAGTGGGCAGCGGTGCCGCGCAGCCGGTCGATGATGCCGTTGAGGGCCTCCAGCGAGCCGAACTGGATCACCACCTCGCCCATGTCCTCGAAGCGGCCGTGGCGCTTCACGCGCTTCTTGACCCGCACCTCGACGTCCGCCGTCAGCAGGTCGGCCAGCTCTTCTTCCACCCGGCGAATGTCGCGCGATTTCTCTTTCTTGAGTTTTTGCGGCGCCAGCGCGAATTCGGCGCCCAGCTTCTTCACCAGGCCCTCGGCCTCGCGCACCGACATCTTCCTGGCCGCGATCTGGTTGCCGGCGGTGATCTGGTGGGCCTTGTCCAGGGCCAGCAGCGCGCGCGCATGGCCCATGTCGAGGTCACCCGCCATCAACATGGTCTGCACCGGCTCGGCCAGCTGCAGCAGGCGCAGCAGGTTGCTCGCGGCGCTGCGCGAGCGCCCCACGGCCTGGGCCGCCTGCTCGTGAGTGAGCCCAAACTCTTTCACCAGGCGTTGCAGGCCGTGGGCCTCTTCCAGCGGGTTGAGGTCTTCGCGCTGGATGTTCTCGATCAGCGCCATGGCGGCGGCGGACTCGTTGGGCACGTCGCGCACCAGCACCGGCACGCTGTCCAGGCCGGCCAGCTTGGAGGCGCGGAAGCGCCGTTCGCCCGCGATGATCTCGTACTTGCCGGCGTTCGGGCCATCGGCCAGCTGCCGCACCAGGATGGGCTGCATCACGCCCTGCACCTTGATCGACTCGGCCAGCTCGTACAGCGCGCCCTCGTCCATGCGGGTGCGCGGCTGGTACATGCCCGCCACCAGCTCGGTCACGGGCAGGCTGCTGGGCGCGCCCTCGGCGGCGGCCGGCGCGGCGGCGCCCTCTTCCACCTTGGGGCCCAACAGGGCTTCGAGTCCGCGGCCGAGGCCCTTGGGTTTCTTGGTGACCATGGGTCTTCTTCTTTCGAAAATCAGAGGTTCATGAGTTCGGCCAGCACGGCATGGCCGGTCGGCCAGTCGCCCAGGCCGGACTCGGCGTTGATGTGACCGGCTTCGCCCAGATCGACGAAGCGCGAGCCCCAGGCCATGGCAAACGCCTGGGCCCGCTCGAAGCTGCAGTACGGGTCGTTGCGGCTGCCCACCAGCACGCTGGGGAAGGGCAGGCGCTGCAGGGAGATGGGTGACCAGCTCGGCAACACGGGGCGCATCTCTTCCCGCTCGGCATCGCCCGGCGCCACCAGCAGCGCGGCCTTCACGCGATCGGTGTTCTTCGAGTGCGAGGCCCAGGCCGCCGTGTGCAGGCAGCCCAGGCTGTGCGCCACCAGCACGGCGGGTTCGTCGCAGCCCAGCAGCACCTCCTCGAGGCGGGCGATCCAGTCACCGCGCTTGGGGCGCATCCAGTCGTGCTGGTCCACCCGGCGGTAGCCGTGGCTGGCCTCCCAGCGGCTCTGCCAATGGTCGGGGCCACTGTTCTGCCAGCCGGGGAGGATGAGGATGTTCTGAGGTTTCACGTGAAACACCCTCCGCTCAGAGCTTGCCGATGCGCGCGACCATCTCCTGCGCGAAGGCCACAAAGGCCTGGCTGCCGCGGGCCGCCGGGTCGAACACCACGCCGGGCAGGCCGTAGCTCGGGGCTTCGGCCAAGCGGACGTTGCGCGGGATCACGGTGTCGAACACCTTGTCGCCGAAGTGGGCCTTGAGCTGGTCGCTCACCTGCTGCTGCAAGGTGATGCGGGGATCGAACATCACGCGCAGCAGGCCGATGATGGCCAGGTCCTTGTTCAGGTTGGCGTGCACCTGCTTGATGGTGTTCACCAGATCGGTCAGGCCTTCGAGCGCGAAGTACTCGCACTGCATGGGCACGATCACGCCGTGCGCCGCGCACAGGCCGTTGAGGGTGAGCATGGACAGGCTGGGCGGGCAGTCGATCAGCACGAAGTCGTAGGCATCGCCCACCTCGGCCAAGGCGGTCTTCAGGCGCTTCTCGCGCCGCTCCACCTCCACCAGCTCGACCTCGGCCCCGGCCAGCTCCCGGTTGGCGCCGAGCACGTGGTAACCGCACTTCTCCGAATACACCGCCGCCTCGGCCACCGAGGCCGACTCCAGCAGCACGTCGTACACCGACAGCGCCATCTGCCGCTTGTCCACGCCCGAGCCCATGGTGGCGTTGCCCTGGGGGTCCAGGTCCACCATCAGCACCCGCTGGCCCACCTTGGCCAGGCCGGCAGCCAGGTTGACGGTGGTGGTGGTCTTGCCCACCCCGCCCTTCTGGTTCGCCACACAAAATATTTTCGCCATGGTGCTGCTTCTTATTTGGAGAGGGCCAGCTTGATGCCGAAGCCGATGAGGAAGACCCCCGCCAGCTTCTCCAGCGTGCGGCCGATGACCGGGTTGGCGCGCAGGCGCGCGGCCAGGAAGTGGGTGAGCAGCACGGCCACCAGGCCATAGAGGAAGGTGAGAACGGCCACGGTGACGGCCATGGCGCCGAAGGTGATCAGGCCCTGGTGGCGGGCCGGGTCCACGAACAGCGGGAAGAAGGCCATGTAGAACACGATGGCCTTGGGGTTGAGCAGGGTGATGACCGCCGCCTGCTGGAAATACTGGCGCGGGCGGATGTTGAGCACCGGGGCGTCGCCGGGTTTGGCGGTCAGCATCTTCCAGCCCAGCCAGGCCAGGTAGGCCGCGCCCAGCCACTGCACCGCGCTGAAGGCCGCCGGGTAGGCCGCGAGCAAGGCCGCCACACCGGCCACGGCCAGCCACATCAGCACCTGGTCCGCCGCGATCACGCCGAAGGTGGCGGCCAGGCCGCCGCTCACCCCACCCTTGCTGGTGGAAGTGATCAGCGCCAGGTTCCCGGGTCCGGGAATGAGCAAAAAGAGGACGATGGCGGCCACGAAAGCGCCGTAATCTGCGATGCCGAACATGGAGGAACCCCGAGAAGTGGAGGGTCGAGTTTAAGCGCCCGCCACGCGCCGGCTGTGATGTTCAGGCAACAGCGGCGGGGCCCGGGCGCATCCAGACGATGCAGCGCTCGGCCTCCAGGGCGGGCACCTGCAGCTGTTCCACGTGAAACACATCCACCCCGGGGGTGGCGGCGTTCAGGGCATCGAGTTCATCCGCCGGGTGTTTGCCTTTCATGGCCATCCAGATGCCGCCCTCGACCAGGGCGCCGCGCGACCAGTTCGTGAAGTCAACCAAGGACGCGAACGCCCGCGAGCACACCACGTCATAGCCTTGACCGGAGAGGGCGTTGAGACTCTCCACCCGGGCATGCAGGCCCCGCAGGTTGGGCAGCTTGAGCGTGGCCGCCGCCTGCTGGATGAAGGCCGCCTTCTTGGCCACCGTGTCCACGCAGGTCACCTGGATCTGCGGACACGCGATGGCGATGACCACGCCAGGCAGCCCGCCGCCCGAACCCACGTCCAGCAGCTGCAGCGCCCTGCCCTGCGTCTGTCGTTGCAGCGGGCCGATGGCGGCCAGGCTGTCGAGCAGGTGGTGCGTCATCATCTCGGCCGGGTCGCGCACGGCCGTGAGGTTGTAGACCTTGTTCCATTTCTGAAGCAGGCCGAGGTAGTCCAGCAGCAGGTCCACTTGACGGGCATCGAGGTCGAGCCGAAGCGACTGCAGCCCGGCCTGCAGGGTGGTGCGCAGATCGCTCATGCGGCGGCGTCGGCAGGCAAGGTGGCAAAGCCCTTGAAGCCACCCTTTTTCAGGTGGATCAACAACAGGGAAATGCTGGCCGGCGTGATGCCCGAAATGCGGGACGCCTGGCCCAGGGTCTCGGGCCGGTGCTTGGCCAGCTTCTGCCGCGCCTCGAACGACAGCGCCGTCACCTGCAGGTAGTCCAGGTCGGCCGGCAGCTTCAGGCCTTCGTAGTGGGCGGCGCGCTCCACCTCGTTCTTCTGGCGGTCGATGTAACCCGAGTACTTGGCGGCGATCTCCAGCTGCTCCACCACCGGCTCGAGCAACTCGGCCAGTGTTTCACGTGAAACCTCGGGCGCCGCGTGCTTGCCGCCGTCCATGCCCACGAGGTCCGCGTAGGCCACACCGGGCCGGCGCAACAGATCGAACAGGTTGTGCTCGTGTTCGATCGCCTTGCCCAGCACACGCTCGCCCTCTTCCGCCGGCAGGTTGCGCGGGTTCACCCAGGTCGCCTTCAGGCGCTCTGTTTCACGTGAAACCGCGTCGCGCTTGCGGCAGAAAGCGTCCCATTGCGCGTCGCCCACCAGGCCCAGGCGGCGGCCGGCTTCGGTCAGGCGCATGTCGGCGTTGTCCTCGCGCAGCTGCAGGCGGAACTCGGCGCGGCTGGTGAACATGCGGTAGGGCTCGGTCACGCCCTGGGTGACGAGGTCGTCCACCAGCACGCCCAGGTAGGCTTCGTCGCGGCGCGGCAGCCAGGCCGCTTCGCCGCGGCACTGCAGCGCGGCATTCAGCCCGGCGAACAGGCCTTGCGCCGCCGCCTCTTCGTAGCCCGTGGTGCCGTTGATCTGGCCGGCGAAGAACAGGCCCTGGATCTGCCTGGTCTCGAAGCTGTTCTTGAGCGAGCGCGGGTCGAAGTAGTCGTACTCGATGGCGTAGCCCGGGCGCAGGATGTGCGCGTTCTCCAGCCCCGGCATGCTGCGCACCAGCGCGTACTGGATGTCGAACGGCAGGCTGGTCGAGATGCCGTTGGGGTAGACCTCGTGCGTGGTCAGGCCCTCGGGCTCCAGGAAGATCTGGTGGCTGTCCTTGTCGGCGAAGCGGTTGATCTTGTCTTCCACGCTCGGGCAGTAGCGCGGGCCCACGCCCTCGATCTTGCCGGTGAACATGGGGCTGCGGTCGAAGCCCGAGCGAATGATGTCGTGCGTGCGCTGATTGGTGTGCGTGATCCAGCACGGCACCTGCTGCGGGTGCATCGCCGTGCTGCCCATGAAGCTGAACACCGGCACTGGCCGGTCCGGATTCATGCCGCCGGGCACGCCATCGCCCGGCTGCTCGGTGCACTTGGAATAGTCGATGCTGCGGCCGTCCAGGCGCGGCGGCGTGCCGGTTTTCAGGCGGCCCTGCGGCAGCTGCAGCTCCTTCAGGCGGGCCGAGAGCGACACCGCCGGCGGGTCGCCCGCGCGGCCGGCCGCGTAGTTGTTCAGGCCCACATGGATCTTGCCGTCCAGGAAAGTGCCCGCCGTCAGCACCACGGTGCGGCCGCGGAAGCGGATGCCCACTTGCGTCACAGCCCCCACCACCCGGTCACCTTCGACCATCAGGTCGTCCACCGCCTGCTGGAACAGCCAGAGGTTGGGCTGGTTTTCCAGCGTGCGGCGGATCGCGGCCTTGTAGAGCACGCGGTCGGCCTGAGCGCGCGTGGCGCGCACGGCCGGGCCCTTGGAGCTGTTGAGAATGCGAAACTGGATGCCACCCTCGTCGGTGGCCAGCGCCATCGCGCCACCCAGCGCATCCACCTCTTTCACCAGGTGCCCCTTGCCGATGCCACCGATCGACGGGTTGCAGCTCATCTGGCCCAGGGTCTCGATGTTGTGCGTGAGCAGCAGCGTGGCGCAGCCCATGCGCGCGGCGGCCAGCGCGGCTTCAGTGCCGGCGTGCCCGCCGCCAACGACGATGACATCGAATTCCTGTGGGTACAACATGGTGCTTCTTCCGGGGAAATGCAGGCCCGGTGCGCCCGGGCAACCTGCGATTGTCCCACCGTTGGGGATTTCCTGCCCCTTCCACCCTCTCACGGAACGCAGGAATGCTGCGCGGCGGCGGTGCCAGAATCCCGGCCATGAGCACCTTTCCACCCCTCCTCGTCTTCGCGGGCAGCACCCGCGCCCAGTCCCACAACCGCCGCCTGGCCCAGGTCGCTGCCGACCTCGCTCGCGCCGCCGGCGCCCCGGTGACCCACCTCGAACTGGCCGACTTCGACCTGCCGATGTACAACGCCGACCTGGAAGCGCGCGGCACGCCGGCCGCCGCGATCCGCCTCAAGGAAATCTTTTGCGCCCACCCGGCCTGGGTGATCTGCTCACCCGAGTACAACGGCAGCTACACCGGCCTGCTCAAGAACACCATCGACTGGGTCTCCAGCCCCGTCAAGGGCGACTCCGAGTGGGGCGACGGACTCAAGCCCTTCGCCGGCAAGGTGGTGGGCCTGCTGAGCGCCTCGCCTGGCGGTCTGGGTGGCCTGAGAAGCCTGTCCCACCTGTCTCCGTTGCTATTGAATTTGCAGTGCTGGTTGACCCCGCGCCAGTTCGCGCTGGCGCGGGCGGGCGAGGCCTTCGATGCCAGCGGGCAACTGGCCGAGCCCGCGCGCCTGGGCGTGCAGGGCGTGGTCGACCAGGCGCTCTGGGCCGCGCAGCGCTTCAACAGCTGACCACCGCATGCGCTCAGCGCGTGCGCCGCAGGATCTCGTCGGCCAGCTTCTGGTACTCGCCGTTGAAATGGTGGTCCCCCGGCAGCGGCACCGGCGTCACCTGTGTGGTGGGCACGCGCGGGCAGACCGTGTCGCGGTCGTTGGTGCCGTAGACGCACAGCGTGTCGGCTGCCGCGAGCTTCTGCAGCTCGGGCTTGAGCGGCAGGCCGCCGCTGTCGCGCTTGACCCAGTTGCTCAGACGGAACTCGAACGACGCTTTCTCGCCCGGCCCGATCAGCACCGTGTGCGCCACCAGCCTACGCGAGCTCGCGGGCAGGCGCGGCACCGCGAAGGGCAGCACGTCCGCACCCTGCGAATAGCCGATCAGCAGCGCCCGGCTCTTCTTCCATTGCACGGCGAAGCTGCGCAGCACGCGGTCCAGGTCCTTGGCCAGACCCTCGGGCGTGCGCGCCGACCAGAAGTAGCGCAGCGAGTCCAGCCCCACCACCGGCACGCCCGCCGCCGCGAACTTCGCGGCCAGCTCCTTGTCGATGCCGGCCCAGCCGCCGTCGCCCGAAAGCAGCACGGCAAAGGTGTCGGAGGTGCCAGCGGAGGGCACGGGCACCAGGGGCAGGTCGGCCACGCCGGTGTCGGGCGGGAGCGCCGCGACAGCGGGCGCGCGGCTGAGCTGTCGCTGCGCATCGAGCAGCGAGGACGTGGCATCCGGGCCGGCCACGTTCACCAGCTGGGCACCGCGCACCTGGGCCACAAAATCCTGTGCCGTCGCCAGCGCGCAGGCCTTGTCTTCACTGTCGCGCAACACCGTCCAGGGCGCGTGCAGTTGCGGTGACGGCAGCAGCGTCAGGGCCGAGCTGTCGGCCCGGCGCGTGAAGTGCACGCCTTCACCCTTGCACAGCGGCCGCTTCACCGACAGCGTGGGACAAAAACCCATCGAGACCGCGCCGCCGAAGGTCTGGTCCGGTGCCTGCGCGAGCATCGCGTAGGCCAGCGTACCGCCCTGCCCCTCGCCCACCAGCAGCGGCGGGAAGTAGGCCGGCAGGCGCGCATACCCCTGCAGAAAGTGCGAGAGGTTTTCCAGGTCGCCATCGGGCAGCAGGCAGTCGCCGCCGTCCTTGGTCAGCGCGGCCAGCAGGCGCGGCGTGTGGATGCCGGCCACCAGCGCGCCCTGCCCGGCCAGGGCCTGCGCCTGGGCGGCCAGCGCGGGCGTCCAGCCGCCCTCGCCCGAGAGGAACAGCACGAAGGACTTGGCCTCACCCAGCGGCCGGTACAGCGACAGGTTCTTGAAGTTGCCGTGCGAAAGTGTTTCGGTGGTGGCAGCGGCCTTCGCCTGCGCGAGCGCCACCCCGGGCAACGCCAGGGCCGCCAGCAGACAGGCCGCGATGAGCGAGGTCCTGGTCTTCATTTGGAGATCACCTTGCGCAGGCCACCCGCGATCAGCGCGGCCACGTCGGCCAGGATGAAAAACGGCGCGAACCCACCCGGCGAGGCCAGGTAGCGCGGCTCCCAGACCGGGTCGAATTTTTCCTTGAACGCGCGCAGGCCCTGGAAGTTGTAGAAGTTCTCGCCGTGGTTGAACAGCAGCCGGCCCAGGCGGTGCCAGTTGGGCGCCAGCGGGTGCTGCGCCATGCCCGAGAGCGGCACCATGCCCAGGTTGAAGCGTTGGTAACCCTGCGCCTGGAAATGCAGGATGGTCTGCGCGAAAAGAAAATCCATCGCGCTGCGCGGTGCATCGGGCAGCTGGCGCATCAGGTCCACGCTGGCCTCCAGCTTCTGGTCGGTGCGCAGCAGCGTCGCGAAGGCCACGATGCGTTCGCCCTGTCGCACCACCGCCACCGGCTGGCGCAGCACGTAGTCGCGCCGGAACGCGCCCAGCGAAAAGGCTTTCTCCGCCGTCTGATGCTCGTTCAACCAGGCGTCCGAAATCAATTGCAGCTGGCTGAACACGGCCACCGCCTGCTCCGGCATCAGCACCTCGAAGCTCAGGCCATCGCGCTGCGCACGCGCCACGCCGTGGCGCAGGTTCGCGCGCGCCTTGCCCTGCAAGGTGAACGTGGGCAGGTCCACCAGCGCGCATTCGCCGAGCTTGTGCACGCGCAGGCCCGCGTCCAGGTACACCGGCAGGCCCTCGGGGCGCACCTGGTAGAAGGCCGCGCGCCCACCCGATTCGCGCGCCTGCTCCACGAAGCGCCACACCAGTTCGGCCCATTCATTCACCGGTCCCACCGGGTCGTACAGCGCCACCCACGAGCGGCCGCGCCGCCCGAACATGATGAAGGCGCGCTGCGTGTCCGACACCATCAAGCTCTTGTCGCCCATCATCACCAACCCGGCACCGGCCGAAGGCTGGGCGCGCACGATGCGCGCGGCCTGCTCCAGCGCGCCGCTGTCGGGCTTGACCAGCACCGCCTGCGGCCGGCGCAGCAGCCGGCTCAGCGCCACCGCGAGCGTGATCAGGCACACGGCCACCAGGGCGCGCAGCGAACGCGGCGCGTAACCGTCGAACTCGAACTGCCACCAGACCTGGTTCACGTAGTCCACGTCGCGGTACACGAAGAACAGCAACGCCGTGACCGCCATCACCACCGCCGCCACCGCGGCCAGCCAACCCCAGGTGAAGGCCTGCGAGAACAGCGCCGCGCGCCGGTTGAACTGCTTGCGCGAGAGCGCCAGCGCGCCCGCCAGCACCAGCAGCAGCACCGCTTCCGACACCGCGATGCCCTTGGGCAGGCACAGCACCAGGCTCACCAGCGCCAGGCCCAGCCCGGCCCACCACGACGCGTCCAGCCGCAGGAACATGCCGCGCGCCACGAACAGCAGCGCCAGCCCCGCGATGCTGCCCAGGAAGTGCGCCGCCTCCACCACCGGCAGCGGCATGTGGCGCGAGAGCAGTTCGGTGGCGCCCTCGGTGGCCGGCGTCACGCCCGAGACCAGCAGCACCACGCCCACCACCCAGGTGAAGGCCGACAACAACAAGGGCGAGAGGCTCGCCGCCGCCTTCACCACCGGCGTGGCCGCGCCGCGCTGCCATTCGGCGCCCGCCAGCATCGCCACGGCCAACGCCAGCGGCAGCAGGTGGTAGACCACGCGGAACATCACCAGCGCGGCGGCCAGCTGCTCGGCCGGCACATGGTGGCCCAACGCCAACAGCATCACCGCCTCGAACACCCCCAGGCCGGCCGGCACGTGGCTGATCACGCCCAGCGCGATCGCCAGCGCGAAGAAGCCCACGAAGGCCGGAAAGGCAATGGCCCCGGCCGGCAGCAGAAACCACAAAGCGGCCGCGGCGGCCACCACGTCCACGGCCGAAATCAACAACTGCTGCAGCGCCAGCGACGCGCTCGGCAGGCGCAGCACCACGCCCCGGAACACCGTCTCGCCCCCGCGCCGGCAGAACCCGATGAACGCGCCCGCCGCCAGCAACACCGCCACCGCCAGCCCACGCAACAGGCCCGGCGGCGTGCCGAACACCGACTGCACCGTGCCCGCGCCCCACACCAGCGCGCCCGCACCCACCACCACGATGCCGATGCCGAACCCGAAGGCGTTGAACACGATGGCGCGCGAGACCAGGCCCGCTTCCAGCCCCGCCGCCCCGTACAGCCGCATGCGCACCGCGCCGCCCGTGAGCACGCCCAGGCCGATGGTGTTGGACAGCGCATAGGCGATGAACGCGGTCTTCGCCACCACGCGCTGCGGCAGCTGCGCGCCCGCATAGGCCAGGGCCGTGCGGTCGTAGAACGTGAGCGCGAAGTAACTCGCTGCGGTGGCCAGCACCGACAAGGCGAGCGCCGTGGCCGGTGTGGCGCGCACCGCGTCCACGATCTCGCCGTAGCTCAGCTCGGTCATGAGCTTGTGGCCGGCCTGCAGCAGCAGCGCACCCAGCAGCACGGCCAGCGCCGCATACACCCACAGGCGCCACTGGCTCAGACGGGACACCAGCGTCTCGGGGGTGGCGGTGGTCACGGGCATGAAGGGATGAACGTGTTCCGGTGAAAGGCAAGGGCACCCAGGGGCACCAGCGATGGACCAGTGTAAGCCCCTGCCCGCGCGCGACAATGCCACCCATGCTCCCCCCTGCTTCCGCCATGGCCTGCCGGCCCGGCTGCGCCGCCTGCTGCACCGCGCCGTCGATCAGCAGCCCCCTGCCCGGTCTGCCCCATGGCAAGCCTTCCGGCATGCCTTGCCCGCACCTCGATGCCGCGCTGCGCTGCCGCCTGTTCGGCCGGCCCGAGCGCCCGGCCGTGTGCGGCTCGCTGCAACCGCAGGCCGCCATGTGCGGCAACAGCCGGGAACACGCGATGCACTGGCTGGGCGAACTTGAACGGCTGACGCAGCCCGCGCGCTGAAGCGCGCTTCGCGCTCCCTGTGCTGGACGCGCAAAAAACGGCCCGCATCGCGAACCACCGGGATAGCCCCCGCACTCAAGCCTTCGTGCCCGGCCGTGGCGCGCTGAGTGCGCACCCAGGCCACCCCCCGTGCGCAAGCCCGCTGCGCACCCGCAGCTTCGACAGACCCCTCGTCGCGATGAAACTCGAATCTCCTCCTGCAACCCCACAAGGCCCCGATGCCTTCGGCCCCCTCATCAACGCCACTTGCGAACTGGTGGGCGTGGCGCCCGCCACCGCGTGGCTGGATCTGCCCATGAAAGACTACCGATGCGCCACCTTCCAGGTGGACGGCGTCGAGTGCCTCGTGAGCCACCGCTCGATCGACCCCGAGGCCTTGTTCATCCACTGCGTGTTCGGGCCAGTGCCCGAGGTGCGCAGCGCCGATGCCCTGCTCAGCCTGCTCCAGTTGAACCTGACCCTGTACGGCCGCGGTTCGCCCACCTTTGGCGCGGACGCCGAGCGCAACCTGCTGCTGTGCATGGAAGAGCACCTGCAAGACCTGCGCGCCGAAGACCTTGCCCAACGCCTGGAAAACCTGGCGACACAGGCCATCGGTTGGAGAAAGGTCTGGTTGGCGCATGGGTAACAAGGTCTCTGCCCCCCTCACACATCCGATCTACGGGCCGATCTATCCACTCACCGTCTCCCCCCACAGTGCCATTGAGATCGGCGACATCTTGGCGGTGGCGCTCTGGACGGGCTTGCGCGACATGTCCGCCAGCATCATCTCTTCTGGGGTGGGGTTTGCCGTCACCTTGAGTGCCCGCATCCTGTGTCACGGCGTGCCGCAAGTGCAGCAGGAGTCCACCGCCCAGAGACTGGCCCAGATCCTGGGGACGGAGGAAAACCAAGACCGCTTTGAGGGAGTGCCGGGGGCGCATCACGGCATCGCGGCCATCAGCGTTGTAGCGGTGGCTTTCGCGGGTTTTTTCTTCGGCTCGGCCGGCACCTGGGAACGGCGCTCGGCAAGAACCTGGATCGGCGTCGGGACCGCCGCCGTGGGCGTCGCCCTCACCCTTGCCTCCGTCTACAGGCAGGAAAGCGACCTGTCGAGGACGGACACCGCGACCAACTACCTCGGCATGGCCATCGCCGCACTGACGCGCGACTTCATTCAGGCTCAGGCCGGCCGCATTTTTCCTGAAGTTCGTCTGCATCCAGAGCGCGCTCTGCGTTGGGCATTGAATGCAAACACCAGAACCCACCTCCTGCGATTGGGCACCCACATGGTGTTGTATGCGGGGATGAGCATCACGTTGAGCCGTTGGGTGGCCCTGCGCAACCTCCTGCACCCCGACTACAGTGGCATGAACCGGGAGCTTGGGATGTTTTCGAGCGACTCATGGAGGACCTTCGCGTTTCGCGGCCTCAACGAGGGAATCGACGGGGCCGTCGGCGTCATGCTGCTTGCCTGCTTCTTCCATGGGCATCTTCGGCGAGGACACGGCTGGCTCACCGGACCCGGCATCACCGTGAAAGAAGTGGCGCGGCGGGGTGGCTCGCGCGTCGCCATGAACCAGCCCGTCAGCGCCATCCAATCACTGATACCTTCCAAAGACTGGTACCTCGCGGCGTTGCAGGGCGTCACGGTGCTTCGCGGCGCCGTGCTCAACCTGGAACCGACGTGGCCCGGCACAGCCGGCGGCGGCGACTGTCTTCTGCACGCCGCTGCAGACGTCCTCGATGGCGGCGAGTGGAGGTGCGACGCCGCCCGCATCAGGGCAGCCCTGTGCAACCAGATCCGCCGATTGGCGCAGAACAGCGCCGATTCTGCGGAAAGTCTCAACTTGGTGGAGCACCACCTGGAACAGGCCGTCTCTCAGATGCGTGCGGATGCCGGAGAGCCGGCATATGCGGTTCTGGACGGCAACCGCCTGCTTGAAACCCTGCCGGAGACACTGCGAAGTGAACTCGAAGCATCCAGGCCCGAACAACACCCCTTGGTGGCAAACAGATGGCTGAACGAGGAGAGTCAAAGAGCTGCCTTGCTGCACTCCGTTGCCCGCTACTACGAACAAGACGGGTGCTATCTGCCCACGCGGGTGCTTCCGTGCCTGGCCCGGGTGCTGAATCGCCCCCTCGCACTGCATGGGGAAAGCACCACCGTCATGTACGACGCCGAGGGGAATGCCCTCAACGACCCTGCCGAAAACATGGTTCACATCCGGCACCGACTTTCGATTCACGGTGAGGCGGGCGATCACTTTGAACGCATCGAGGCGTCCTCCGCTCGACGTCGGGAGAACGGAGAACTGCAGAGTCCGCAGGAGACAGATTCGCTAACCCAGTCCGGGAATACGGCCGGCACGAAAAGCTCCATGAAGGCCTCGCACCAGCACATCGAGCTAGCCATTGAGTCGGAAACCCAGCTCCACGTCGGCCACGGCAATGAGTCCAACAACAACGCACGTCAACGGACAACGCCGAGAAGCGGACAAGGGCAACACAATCAGCGGACGGATTCCATGAACGGGGAAAGTCGGGAGCAGCACGAGAAGACGGACTAGCGTGGCAAGCCCGCCACGCACAGGTGACAGCGGCCCCGCAGGGCGCGCGATAGCATGGCCGTCCTGCCCCACGGAGCGCTTCGCATGCACATCCCTTCCTTGAAAGAAGTCGTCAGCGACGAAGAATGGGCGCTGCGCTGCGACCTCGCCGCCTGCTACCGCCTCGTCGCCGCCTACGGCTGGAGCGACCTGGTCTTCACCCACATCAGCGCCAAGCTGCCCGACAGCGTGAGCGGGGGTGAACACCAGTTCCTCATCAACCCCTACGGCCTGATGTTCGACGAGATCACGGCCAGCAGCCTGGTCAAGGTCGACATGGCCTGCAACAAGCTGCACGACTCGCCCTTCCCGGTGAACCCGGCCGGCTTCGTGATCCACAGCGCCGTGCACGAAGCGCGGTCCGAGGCCGGCTGCGTGCTGCACACCCACACGCGCGCGGGCGTGGGCGTGAGCGCGCAGAAGGCCGGCATCCTGCCCATCAGCCAGCAGAGCACCTTCGTGCTGGCCTCGCTGGCGTACCACGGCTACGAGGGCGTGGCCTTCCGCCCCGAGGAGAAGCCGCGCCTGCAAGCCGACCTGGGCCAGGCCAACTACCTCGTGCTGCGCAACCACGGCCTGCTCACCGTGGGCCGCACCATCGCCGACGCCTTCCTGTCCATGTACACCTTCGAGAACACCTGCCGCATCCAGATCGACGCGCTGGCCGGCGGCGGTGAACTCACGCAGGTCGATCCCCGCATCCTCGCCGGCATGGCCGACGTGATGCGCATCGCCACCGCCGGCCAGGGCGCGCAGCTCGCGTGGCCGGCGCTGCTGCGCAAGGTGGACAAACTCGATCCGGGTTACAAGACCTGAGGCCCAGAAGCGGCGCGCAGATCAGGTAGGCGACGCCACAAACGCCGCCATGCCTTCGAGCACGGTGCGCAAACGCATCAGCTCCCGCGAGCCGTCCAGCCGCTTCGACCACGCCGCGATGCGCGAGACGCGCTGCAAGCGCGGCAGCAGGTGGGCGATGAAGGCGCGCAGCGCCGGTCCGCCCGTGCCGCCCTGCTCATAGGCCTGCAGCACGGCGAGCACCGCGCCGGGCCCCAGCGGTTGCAGGTAGCGCGCCAGCGAGAGCAGCATCTGCAGCACGTCGTAGACCTGCACGGTCTCCAGCGCCATGCCCGGGCGCAGGCGCTCCTCGAAGTCCAGCCGCGCGAAGCGCCGGCCGTCCCAGGTGGTGTTGCGCAACTGGGCCCCACCGTGCCACTGGCCGCGCGCGTGGAAGGCCGCGAGGTCGGCGCTGGCCGCCACCATCAGCGGCAGGCGCTCGCCCTCGGGCCGGCGGTGCAGCTGCAGGTCCACCGTCTCGCCGATGTCGCCGGTGGTGAGCGTGAACCCGTCGAAGGCCAGCACCGGGGGCACGTGCTCACCAGCAGCCGCCAGGGCCACGAGGCGCTCGTGTTCATACGCCAGCAAGGCCCGGGCGTCGGTCTGGCGCACGGCGCGCCAGGGCACGGGCACGTCCACGAAATGCGCGAACACCCAGATGCCCAGCGACTTGGACCAGCTGCGCAGCGGCCGGTCGGCGGTCTTGGTCCAGGTCTTGGCGGGGGGGGTGGTCGGTTCGGGCAGGCTCACAAGGGCGCGATTATCCCGAAACCGGCCGCGCCGGCTAGGGCGCGTCGGCGTAGCGCCGCAGCTCCCACTCGCTCACCTGCTGGCTCCAGGCCGCCCATTCGTCGTGCTTGAGCGCCAGGAACTGCGCGCAGAAGGCAGGGCCGACGGCCTCGCGCAAGGCCGCGTCCGCCGCCAGGGCGTCGAGCGCGGCGAGCAGGTCGCGCGGCAGGCGCGCGGGCAGGGCATCGCCCATGGCGTGGCGCTCGTAAAGGTCGTCCTCGCAGGGCGCCACCGGTGGCAGCGCCTGGTCGATGCCCGAGAGGCCCGCGGCCAGCGTGGCGGCGATGGCCACGTAGACGTTGCACGCCGGGTCTGGCAGGCGCCATTCCATGCGCCCGGCCACGCCACGCACGAGGCAGGTGCGGTTGTTGTCGCCCAGGGCCTTCCACACCGGCGACCAGGTGGTGCCCGAGGCGCTGCGGCTCGCGGCCAGGCGCTTGTAGCTGTTGACCGTGGGCGCGCACAGTGCGGCCAGCGCGTCGGCGTGGTGCAGCAGGCCGGCGGCGAAGCGCTGGCCGGTCTCGCTCAGGCCCAGCACGCCGGCCGGATCGGCCATCACGGGCCGGCCTTGCTCATCCGTCAGGCTCAGGTGGAAATGCAGGCCGCTGCCCGGCGCGTGCGCCAGCGGCTTGGGCATGGTGGAGAACACCAGACCGTGCTGACGCGCCACCGCCTGCGCGGCGAGCTTGAAGAGCTGGTAGCGGTCGGCGGCGGCGAGCGCGTCGTCGTGCCGGTAGTTGATCTCGTACTGCCCGCTCGCGTCCTCGTGGTCGATCTGCTCCAGCTGGAAGCCCAGCGCCTCCAGCGTGCGGCGCATCTCGTCGAGAAAACCGAAGTTGCGGCCCATGGCCTGCAGGTCGTAGGACGGTTTGGCGAGCCGGTCTTCCCCATCGGCCACGCGCCACTGGCCTTGCGCCTCGCGCTGCAGCAGAAAGAACTCGGGCTCGATGCCGACCCACAGCGTCCAGCCCCGTTCGGCTTTCAGGCGCGCCACCTGGCGCTGCAGCACCTGGCGCGGGCAGGTGTCCAGCGGCTCGCCGCCGGCGTAACCGTCGCACACCGCGTGCGCCACGCCCGGCATGAAGGGCATGGGCCGCAGGCTCTCGGGCCGCACCCGGCCCATGTACTCGCTGCGCGCGCCCATGCGCGGCAGGCCGGTGCCCGCGATGCTGGGACCGGAGAAACCGGCGCCCTGCTCCACCGCCTGCTGCAGGCGCTCCAGCGGCACGAGCTTGCCCTTGGGCGCACCCAGCAGGTCGGTGAAGGTGGCCAGCACCGAATGGATGCCCTGCGCGCGCAGGACCGCGACGCGTTCCTCCAGCGTGGCCACCAGGCTCAAGCGAGCACCTCGGCCAGCGCGGCATCGAACGCGGCCAGGCCTTCGGCGAACACGTTGTCCTCGATGGTGAGCGGGAACAGGAAGCGGATCACGTTGCCGTACACACCGCAGGTGAGCAACAGCAGGCCGCGCTTCAAAGCGGCCATCTGCACACGCTTGGTGGTGTCGGCATCGGGCGCGCCGGTGGCCGGATCGACGAACTCGCAGGCCACCATGGCGCCCAGGCCGCGCACGTCGCCCATGCGCGTCTTGTATTGCGCGCGCTGCGAGATCAGGTGGGCGATGAGCTGGTCGCCCAGCTTCTGCGCGCGCGCGGGCAGCTGCTCTTCTTCCATCACGTCGAGCACCGCGAGCGAGGCCGCGATCGCCAGCAGGTTGCCCGCGTAGGTACCGCCCAGGCCGCCGGGCGCGGGGCCGTCCATGACGGCGGCCTTGCCGCTCACCGCCGACAAGGTGGTGCCCCCGGCCATGCTCTTGGCCATGGTCATGAGGTCGGGGCTCACGCCGAAGTGCTCCATGGCGAACATCTTGCCGGTGCGCGCGAAGCCGGTCTGCACTTCGTCGGCCACCAGCAGGATGCCGTGCTGGTCGCACAGCGCGCGCAGCCACTGCACGGCCTCTTTCTGGATCACGTTGAAACCGCCCTCGCCCTGCACCGGCTCGAACACGATGGCCGCCACGCGCGAGGGCTCGATGTCGCACTTGAAGAGCTGCTCCATCGCGTGCTTCGTCTCGTCGAGCGAGGCGCCCTGGGCCGGAAAGGGCACGTGGTAGATCTCGGGCGGGAACGGGCCGAAACCGGCCTTGTACGGCTGCACCTTGCCGGTGAGCGCGACCGAGAACATGGTGCGGCCATGGAACGCACCGCCGAAAGCGATGACACCGGTGCGCCCGGTGGCCGAGCGCGCGATCTTCATCGCGTTTTCGATCGCCTCGGCACCGGTGGAGAAGAAGGCCGTCTTCACCGGCCCGTCGATCGGCACCAGCGCGTTGATGCGCTCGGCCAGCGCCACGTACTCGGTGTAGGGCACCACCTGGTAGCAACTGTGCGTGAAGCGCTGCAGCTGCGCGGCGATCGCCGCCTGCACCTTGGGATGCACGTGACCCGTGTTGAGCACGGCGATGCCGCCGGCGAAATCGATGAAGCGGCGCCCCTCGATGTCCCAGAACTCGGCGTTCTTCGCGCGCTCGATGAAGAAGTCGCCGAACACGCCCACGCCGCGCGGCGTGGCGGCCTGGCGGCGCGCGTGCCAGCTGGCGTTGGTGTGCGGGGCGTTCAGGTTGGCGGCTTTCTGCGGTGCGTTCATGTCAGGTCTCCTCAGAGGGGGCTGTCGATCCGGATCCAGGTGGTTTTCGTCTCGGTGTACTTGTCGAAGGCGTGCAGCGACTTGTCGCGGCCCACGCCGCTCTGCTTGAAGCCACCGAAAGGCACGGTGATGTCGTCCTCGTCGTAGGAGTTCACGTGCACCGTGCCCGCGCGCAGCGCGCGCGCCACGCCGTGCGCCTTGTTGATGTCGCGCGTCCACACCGCGGCCTGCAGGCCGTAGATGTTGCTGTTGGCCTGCTTGACCACGTCGGCCGCGTCGGTGAACGAGAGCACCGAAAGCACCGGGCCGAAGATTTCCTCGCGCGCGATGGTCATGGTGTTCGTCACGCCGTCGAAGATGGTGGGTTGCACATACAGACCGCCCTTCACGGGCTCGACCGCCGCGCCACCGGCGAGCAGCTTCGCGCCCTCCTGCTGGCCGCTGTCGATGTAGCGCAGCACGGTGTCGAGCTGCGTGCGGTCCACGATCGCGCCCATCACGGTGCTTTTCTCCAACGGGTTGCCCGGCTGGTACTGCGGCACCAGCTTCAGGGCCTTCTCCAGGAAGGCCTCCTTGATCGAGGCCTCGACGAAGAGCCGAGACGGCGCGTTGCAGCTCTCGCCCTGGTTGAAGAAGATGCTGCCCACCGCGGCCTCCACCGCCTTATCGAGGTCGGGGCAGTCGGCGAACACGATGTTGGGCGACTTGCCACCCAGCTCCGTCCAGGCGCGCTTGAGGTTGCTCTGCCCGGCCATCACGTGGATCTGCTTGCCCACGCGCGTGCTGCCGGTGAAAGCGATGCAGTCCACGTCCATGTGCAGCGCGAGTGGGCTGCCGGCCTCGGCGCCATAGCCCGGTACCACGTTGAACACGCCGGGTGGAATGCCGGCGGCCAGCGCGAGTTCGGCCAGGCGCAGCGCGGTGAGGGGCGATTTCTCGCTCGGTTTGAGCACCACCGAGTTGCCGGCCGCGAGCGCGGGCGCGATCTTCCAGGCCGCCATGATCATGGGATAGTTCCAGGGCACGATCACCCCCACCACACCCACCGGCTCGCGCGTGATCAGCGCCAGCGCGGTGCTGGGCGTGGGCGCGATCTCGTCGTACACCTTGTCCACCGCCTCGCCGTACCAGCGAATGCAATTGGCCGCGCTGTTCACGTCCACGCTGCGCGCGTACTTCACGGGCTTGCCCATGTCTAGGGTTTCGGTCAGCGCCAGTTCGTCGGCGTGGGCGATCAGCTGCTCGGCGAACTTGATCATCACGCGCTTGCGCTGCGCGGGCGCCATGCCGCTCCAGCGGCGGTCCTCGAAGGCCGCGCGGGCGGCGGCCACGGCCGCGTCGATGTCGGCCTCGCCGCAGCGCGCCACGGCGGTGAGCAAACGGCCGTCCACCGGCGAAATGCAGTCAAAGGCCTGGCCGTCGCGCGCGGCGATGCGCTCGCCGTTGATGAAGGCGCGGCCGTCGAAGGAGAGGTCGGTCATGAAGCGGGTTCCGGGGTTGCTGGGCCAAGGATTGGCCCCATGCTACGCCCGAAACGCGACGAACTGCGTATCCACTTTTTCGAGCTGGCAACGATCCAGTGCGTCACCCGAAAAAAGACCACCCTAAGGTGGCCGAACCCGGCATCTTCAACCGATCAGCAGCTCGGAAGACAGCTCTTCGAGAAGGTCTTGGGCAAGCACGGATTTTTCCCGCCGCCCTGGTTTCCTCCACTGAGACAGAAAAGCGCACAGCAATAAACCACGCCGAGCCCCACGGCGTACACGCCGCCGCTGGCCACGGTCAGTCCCAGGGATGTGCCGTGAAACGTCAAACAGCGCGCTCTTTGAACGCATCGATCGTCCGTTTCCACGCACTGCCAGTACTCGCGGCAGCTGTTCTTAAGATCCTCGTAGGAATCGTCATTGCGCGCCCGCGGGCGCTCCGACAATTGGTTGTTCGTGAGGACTGGCATGCCAAGCGGCTGATCGCTGCGCGCTTGGGCGATGACCACAGGAAGTCCGCTCGACCCACCAGGCGGGTTGACCTGGGTTTCATGGCGGACGATCCCCGCACCGCTCGACAGGCCAATCCCCGACCGCGGCGGGTTGTCGACCGGCAAGTGGCTCAGTTGAGACACCACCTCCTCCCGAGAGACCTCTCTATGGGGCTCCGTGAGATTCCGGGGCACCTCCAAGGCCACCTCATTGAGATCGATGGCATGGGGAATGTGAGCGGCGGACCGATCGATGTGGAAGCTGCTGTTCATGGGATTTTTCAGGGTTGTGAGAGGTTGCGGTGGAGGTCTTCGACGGTGTTGGACCAATGCCTGAACAAGACACCCAGCGCATCGAATGCGTGGCGCAGCTCGGGCGCGGCCATGGAGGGATGGACCGCTAACCGGGAGGTCAGCACGGCTTCCTCCGAATCCGGCGGCACGCTGAATGTGGTCCCGCCCAGTCCCCACCGATGGTTGGCTGTGAGCATGGACCGATGGCACTGAGGCCGGAGGAAGGCCGGGATCTCGCCCAGCTCGGCCCGGACCAGGATGTGATCGGCGCTGATGCCGGGCTCGAAATGGATGGCCACGCGCCGCCCGTCCACGGTGAGCAGGCCATCGCGCAAGAGATCGTCGGGGTCGAGCCGCTCCTGCTCACAGAAGCGCCGGATGAGGTTCTGGTAGTCCTCGGTGTTCATGGTTTCCTCTGGGATGAAGACGGACCAGAGGCAAGTGAGGGGCATCCCATGAAAGTTCAGCCGGCCGGCCAACAAAAAGGCCACCCGAAGGTGGCCTTGGACATCGGCAGCGGGGCCGCGTCAGCTCTTGAGCGCCGCCGCGATCTCCCGCTCGCGCCGCCGCGTGGCGCGCGCCACCCAGATCGCATAGCTCACGATCACGATGGTCACCGTCACGATCAGCAGCGTGGCCGCCGCGTAGATGGTCGGGTTGATGCCGCGCCGCGCGTAACCGAAGATCACCTGCGGCAGCGTGTTCACGCCCGGGCCGGAGAGGAACTCGGAAATCACCACGTCGTCGAACGACAGCGTGAAGGCCAACAGGAAGGCCGCGAGCAGGGCCTGGAAGATGTTGGGCAGCGTGATCAGGAAGAACACCTGGTGCGGCCGGGCGCCCAGGTCCATGGCGGCGTCCTCGATCGAGCGGTCCATCTCCAGCAGGCGCGACTGGATCACCACCACGCCATAGGCCATGCCCAGCAGGGTGTGGCCCAGGATGATGGTGAGCATGCCGCGCTGCGGCCAGCCGAACAGGTTCTGCGCGCCCACGGCCAGCAGCAGCAGCGACAGGCCGATGATCACCTCGGGCATCACCAGCGGCGCGTTCACCATGCCGCTGAAGACGGTGCGGCCCAGGAAGCGCCGGTAGCGCACCAGCACGAACGCCGCGAAGGTGGCCAGCACCGCCGAGAGCACGCCGGTGATGGCCGCCACCTTGAGCGAGAGCCAGAAACCTTCGACGATCTTGGTGTCGCGCGTGAGCGCCTCGTACCAGCGCAGCGAGAAGCCGGTGAAGCGCGCGTCCTGCCGCGTGCTGTTGAACGAGAACACGATCATGAAGACCAGCGGCAGGTAGAGAAAGGCGAACACCAGCGCCAGCCAGAACTTGCCGAAGTGTTTTTCAAGGACTTGTTTCATGGTCCGACTCCTCAGCGCTTCTCGGCGGGATCGCTGCTGTAGTGGTAGTACAGCGCCAGCGGGATCACGATCAGCGCGATCATCACCACGGCCAGCGCGGTCGCGCGCGGCCAGTCGTTGGCGGTGAACATCTCGTCCCACACCACGCGCCCGATCATGAGGTTCTCCGGACCGCCCAGCAGCGAGGGGATCACGAACTCACCCACGCAGGGGATGAAGACCAGCATGAAGCCGGCCACGATGCCGGCCTTGGACAGCGGCACCGTGATCAGCCAGAAGGCCTTGAACGGTGAGGTGCCCAGGTCGTAGGCGGCCTCCAGCAGGCGGAAGTCCATCTTCACCAGGTTGGCGTAGAGCGGCAGGATCATGAACGGCAGGTACACGTAGGTCATGCCGATCAGCATCGAGACGTTGGTGTACAGCATGGGGATGGGCTCGCTGGTCAGACCGATCGACATCAGGAGGCGGTTGAGCACGCCCTGGTCGGCCAGGATGCCCTTCCAGGCGTAGACGCGCAGCAGGAACGAGGTCCAGAACGGCAGCATCACCATCAGCAGCAGCGCCGGGCGCACGCTGGCGGGCGAGCGCGCGATGAAGTACGCGAAGGGGTAGCCGATGATCAGGCACAGGATGGCGGTGCACAGCGCGTACCAGATCGAGCGCAGGTAGGCGTCGATGTAGAGCGTGCGGAACAGCGGCGCGCCCTCTTCGGTGCGGAAGATCGAGAGGTAGTTCTCGTACTTCAGGCTCAGGATGCCGCTCACCGGGTCCCAGATGGGCTTGAACGGGCTGATGTCGCCGCTCATGTCCACGAAGCTGATGTACAGCAGGATCAGGAAGGGCAGGAAGAAGAACAGGATCAGCCAGCCGTACGGCACGCCGATCACGAAGCGCTTGCCGGGAAGGGGTATTGAGGCCATACGAAGTTCCTGCAAAAGTAAGCGAACCAAACACGCTGTCCAGGGGTGCGGAGGAACCGGCTTCGCCGGGCCTCTCGCGCCATCCCCCTCTCAGGGGGAAGCCGCGAAGCGGCGCAGGGGGTCAATCGCGCAAGACCACGCCGGCGCGGTCGTCCCACCAGAAGTACACGTCGTCTTCCCAGGTGATGTCGGAGAGGTCGTGGCGCGAGGTGTTGGCCTCGGTGATCTTGACCTTGCTGCCGTCGGTGGCCAGCACGATGTAGGTGTTGTAGGAGCCGAAGTAGGCGATCTCCTTGACCTTGCCGGTGAACAGGTTGGGGCCGGCGCCGTCCGGTCGTCGCTTGCCGATCTCGATCTTCTCGGGCCGCACCGCGATCGCCACCGGCATGTTGAGCGTGCCGCTCACGCCATGGCCGACGTGGATTTCCCCGATGCCGGTGGTGGCCGCGCAGCGGTCGGTCTCGTCCACGCTGAGCCGGCCCTCGAACAGGTTGACGTTGCCGATGAAGTCGGCCACGAAGCGGTTGCTCGGGTGCTCGTAGATCTCTTCGGGCGTGCCCACCTGCAGCACGCGGCCCTTGCTCATGATGGCGATGCGGCTGGCCATGGTCATGGCCTCTTCCTGGTCGTGCGTGACCATCACCACCGTCACGCCCACCTTCTCGATGATGTTGACCAGCTCGAACTGCGTCTGCTCGCGCAGCTTCTTGTCCAGCGCGCCCAGCGGTTCGTCGAGCAGCAGCATCTTGGGCCGCTTGGCCAGGCTGCGCGCCAGCGCGACGCGCTGCTGCTGGCCGCCCGAGAGCTGGTGCGGCTTGCGCTTGGCATATGGCGTGAGCTGCACCAGGGCCAGCATCTCGTCGGTGCGCTGCTGGATCTCGGCCTTGGGCAGGCCTTCGCGCTTGAGGCCGAAGGCCACGTTCTCCCAGATGTCCAGGTGCGGGAACAGCGCGTAGGACTGGAACATCATGTTGACCGGGCGGTCGTAGGGCGGCATGGCCGCCACGTCCTGGCCGCCGAGCAGGATGCGCCCGGAGGTGGGCTTCTCGAAGCCCGCGAGCATGCGCAGCAGGGTGGACTTGCCACAGCCCGAGCTGCCCAGCAGCGCGAAGATCTCGCCCTTGCCGATCGATAGCGACACCTCGTCGACCGCGACCGCTTCATCGAAGCGTTTGACCAGTTTCTCGGTCACCAGAAAACCCGTTGTGTCTGCCATGTGAATGTCCGTTTCTTCTTCGCTGGACCAACAAAAAAAGCCGCTCAACCGGGGAGGATGAGCGGCCCTTCTACCTGAGTAAGGGAACGGTGGGGCTTACTTGCCGCGTTTGAAGGCGTTGTAGGTTTCGTTGACCACGCCCAGGGAGTCGTTGGAGAAGCCACCGGTGGGGATCAGGCGCGCCGTGTCTTCCGGACCCAGGAAGATGGTGTTGTTGTTCTTCACCTCGTCCTTGATGTCGGCCAGCGCGGCCTTGTTGCCGGTGGGGTAGTTCATCTCGTTGGCCATGGCCGCGGCGTTGGTCGCGCGCAGGTAGAAGTCGATGAAGGCGTGCGCGTTGTTCACGTGCTTGGCGTCCTTGGGGATCGCCATGGTGTCGATGAACACGCGGCCGCCGCCGGTGGGCAGCAGCGGCACGATCTCGTCCTTGCCACCGGTTTCCTTCACGCGACCGGCGGCGATGTTGATGTCGCCGGACCAGCCAATGAAGGCGCAGGCCTTACCGCCGGCGATGTCGTCGATCATGGTGCTGGAGAACAGGCGCACGTCCTTGCGCACCTTTTTGAGCATCTCACCCGCGAGCTTGAAGTCTTCCGGCTTCTCGCTGTAGGCCGGCTTGCCGACGTAGTGCAGCGCGACCGGCAGGATCTCGCTGGGCGAGTCCAGGTAGGCGATGCCGCAGGACTTGAGCTTGCTGGAGTACTCGGGCTTGAAGACCAGGTCCCAGGCGTTCTCGGGCATGGGCATGCCGCCCAGCGCCTTCTCGACCTTCTGCTTGTTGATGCCCACGGTGGTGAAGCCCCAGGCCCAGGGCACCAGGTACTTGTTCTCGGGGTCCACGCCGGCGATCTTGCTCATGAAGTCGGGGTCGAGGTTGCCGTAGTTCTTGAGCTTGCTCTTGTCGATGGGCTGGTACAGGCCGCCCTCGATCTGGCGCTTGCCGAAGTCGGCGGTGGGCACCACGATGTCGTAGCCCGAGTTGCCGGCCACCAGCTTGGCGTGCAGCGCTTCGTTGTTCTCGAAGGTGTCGTAGTTCACCTTGACGCCGTATTCCTTCTCGAAGTCGGCGATCAGGGACTCGGTGATGTAGTCGGGCCAGTTGTAGACGTTGACGACCTTTTCATCGTCCAGCACCGGGCCGGCCGGTGCGGCGGGGGCGGCCGCCACAGGCGCCGGTGCCGCGGGCGCGGCCACGGGCTCCTCTTTCTTGCCACAGGCGGCCAGCAGGATCGCCGACATCGCCAGAACCAGGACTTGCTTTTTCATGGTGTTGCTCACTCCAGGGAGGTAATTGACCGAAAGAACTCAACCGGGCGGGGCCGACATGGCTGAACGTGCTAGCAATATTCAGACCCAGCGCCGGACAGCGCCACCAGGCACAGGGCTGGTGGAATATCCGGAAAACATTCTAGGGCCTGTTCACACGACTTTTTCAGGCGCGAACGGGCCCTGGTCAGGCCAGCAGGCCCTCGGCGCGCAACTCTTCCAGGGTCGCATCCAGGCAGCGGTGGATGAGGTCCATCATCTCGTCGACCTGGGCGCGCGTCATCACCAGCGGCGGCGCGATGATCATGCGGTCGCCCACGGCGCGCATGATCAGGCCGTTCCTGAAGCAGTGCGCGCGGCAGCGCATGCCCACGCCCAGGGCCTCGTCGAACATCTGCTTCTTGGCCTTGTCCTTCACCAGCACCAGGCCGGCGACGAAGCCACAGGTCTGGGCCGCGCCCACCAGCGGGTGGTCTTCCAGCGCCTCGAAGCGCTCGGCCAGGTAGGGGCCGGTGTCGTCCCTCACGCGCTCGACCAGCTTCTCGCGCTCCATCAGCTCGATGTTGGCCAGCGCCACCGCACAGGCCACCGGGTGGCCGCTGTAGGTGTAGCCGTGGTTGAACTCGCCACCCTTCTCGATCAGCACCTTGGCCACGCGGTCGCCCACCATCACGCCGCCCAGCGGGATGTAGCCGCTGGTCACGCCCTTGGCGAAGGTCACCAGGTCGGGCCGGATGCCGAACTTCTCGTAGGCGAACCAGTGGCCCAGGCGGCCGAAGGCGCAGATGACTTCGTCGGAGATCAGCAGGATGCCGTGCTTGTCCACGATGCGCTGGATCTCCGGCCAGTAGGTCTCCGGCGGAATGATCACCCCCCCGGCGCCCTGCACCGGCTCGGCGATGAAGGCCGCCACCTTGTCGGCACCGATGGAGAGGATCTTCTCCTCCAGCCAGCGCGCCGCGCGCAGGCCGAAGTCGGCCTCGTTCTCGCCGGGGTTGGCGTTCTCGAAGAAATGCGGCTGCTCGATGTGCACGATGTCGGGGATGGGCAGGTCGCCCTGGGCGTGCATGCCGCTCATGCCCCCGAGCGAGGCGCC
This sequence comes from Hydrogenophaga sp. FW305-3-2-15-A-LB1, assembly GCF_058787875.1. Lineage (NCBI taxonomy): Bacteria > Pseudomonadati > Pseudomonadota > Betaproteobacteria > Burkholderiales > Comamonadaceae > Hydrogenophaga > Hydrogenophaga sp. FW305-3-2-15-A-LB1. The sequence goes on from NZ_JBYTAE010000044.1 coordinate 40,966, forward strand.
CGCCATGGTGCTGCCGTGGTACGCGTTGTGGCGGCTGATGATGACCTTGCGCTGCGGCTGGCCCAGCAGGTCCCAGTAGCGGCGCACCATGCGCACGTTGGTGTCGTTGCTCTCGCTGCCGCTGGAGCTGAAGAACACGTGCTCGAACTTGCGCCCGCCCACCTGCGGCGCGAGCTGCGCCAGCTTGGTCGCCAGCTGCACCGCCGGCACGTTGGTGGTCTGGAAGAAGGCGTTGTAGAACGGCAGCGTCATGGTCTGCTGGTAACCGGCGTCGGCCAGCTCCTTGCGGCCGTAGCCGGCGTTGACGCACCACAGGCCGCTCATGGCGTCGAGGATCTTCGCGCCCTCGGAATCCCAGATGTAGATGTTGTCGGCGCGCGTGATCACGCGCGAGCCGCGCGTGGCCAGGTCACCGTGGTCGGTGAAGGGGTGGATGAAGTGCGCGCTGTCCAGCGCCTGGATGGCCTTGGTGTCCTGCTGCTCGGCGCGGCGGACCAGCGCGGGTGGGGCGATGAGGGTGGAGGTGTTCATGCGGGGCTCTTCTTTCAAACTCAGACGTGCAGCAACAGGTGTTCGCGTTCCCAGGGCGAGATCACCTTCATGAACTCGTCGAACTCCAGCTCCTTGATCTCGGTGTAGATGGTGATGAACTCCTTGCCCAGCACGTCGTGCAGGTCGGTCTCGCGGCGCAGCCAGTCCAGCGCCTCGCCCAGGCTGCGCGGCAGCGAGTAGGGCGAGAGGTAGGCGTCGCCCTTCATCTCGGGCTTGGGCTTGATCTTGTTCTTCAGGCCCAGGTAACCACAGGCCAGCGTCATGGCCATCGCCACGTACGGGTTGGCGTCGGCGCCGATCACGCGGTTCTCCACGCGCCGCGCCTCGGGGCTGGAGATCGGCGAGCGGATGCCCACCGTGCGGTTGTCGTGGCCCCACTCGATGTTGATCGGCGCGGCGGTGTGGCGCGAGAGGCGGCGGTAGCTGTTCACGTAGGGCGCCACCAGCACCATGGCCGCCGGGATGTAGCGCTGCAGGCCGCCGATGTAGTGGTAGAAGGCCTCGGAGGGCGTGCCGTCGTCGTTGCTGAAGATGTTCTTGCCGGTGGCCTTGTTCAGGATGCTCTGGTGCACGTGCATGGCCGAGCCGGGCTCGCCCGCGATCGGCTTGGCCATGAAGGTGGCGTACATGTCGTGCCGCAGCGCCGACTCGCGCACCGTGCGCTTGAAGAAGAACACCTCGTCGGCCAGGCCCAGCGGGTGGGCGTGGAAGAAGTTGATCTCCATCTGCCCCGCGCCGGCCTCGTGGATCAGCGTGTCCACGTTGAGCTTCATCTTGTCGCAGTAGTCGTAGATCTCCTCGAACAGCGGGTCGAACTCGTTGACCGCGTCGATGCTGTACGACTGGCGCGAGGTCTCGGCGCGGCCGCTGCGCCCGATGGGGGCCTTGAGCAGCGTGTTCGGGTCGGTGTTGCGCGCGGTCAGGTAGAACTCCAGCTCGGGCGCGACCACCGGGTCCAGGCCCTCGGCGTCGAACAGGTCGCACACGTGGCGCAGCACGCTGCGCGGTGCGAACGGCACCAGCTTGCCGGCGTGGTCGAAACAGTCGTGGATCACCTGCGCCGTCGGGTCGGTGGCCCAGGGCACGATGCGCGCGGTGGTCGGGTCCGGGCGCAGCTGCATGTCGCGGTCGGTCGGCTCGATCACGTCGTAGTACGGCCCGCTGGCCGGAAACTCCCCCGTCACCCCCATGGCCACGATGCCCTGGGGCAGTCGCATGCCCCGGTCCTCGGTGAACTTCTCACGCGGCAGGATCTTGCCGCGCGCCACGCCGGTCAGGTCGGGCACCAGGCACTCGACTTCGGTCACGCGGTTCTGGTTGAGCCAGTTCTCCAGATCGTTGAAGCTCATCTTTTGGGGGGCTGTCATGTGCCATCTCCTGTGGGTGTGTTGTCGTTCGGGTAAGGCGGTCGGCAGAGCGAAAAGGGGGTCAGGCGCTGGCGCTGGCGGCGCTGCGCGCGAGGTCGGCGTGCTGCAGGCGCAGGTTCATGCGCTGGCGGCAGGCACGGCCGAAGGCCTCGAAGATCGCGGCGTAGAAAGGGGTTTCCCAGCAGCGCCACTCGGGGTGGAACTGCACGGCGTAGGCGAAGGTGCGCGCGCCGCGCACACCGAAGGCCTCCACCAGGCCGTCGGGCGCGTGCGCCAGGGCGTCGAGCCCGGCGGCCAGGCGGTTGATGCCCTGGCCGTGCAGCGAGTTGACCTGCGTCTCGGGGCCGCCGGCCCACTCCTCGAACACGCTGCCCGGCGCGAAGCGGATGGCGTGGCGCGGCGCGTACTGCTCGTCGGGCGGCGCGGTCTTGGGTTCGCGGTGGTCCATCATGCCGGGCACCTCGTGCACGCGCTGGTGCAGCGTGCCGCCCAGGGCCACGTTGATCTCCTGGAAACCGCGGCAGATGCCCAGCAGCGGCACGCCCTCGTGCACGCAGGCCTTCACCAGCGCCAGCGTGAGCAGGTCGCGGTCGGCATCCAGCGGCAGGCTGGGGTCGGCCACGTCCTCGTCGAAATGGGAGGGGTGCACGTTGGAGGGTGAGCCGGTCAGCATCACGCCGTCCACCAGGGCCAGCAGTTCGCTGATCTGGCCGGTGTCGGCCAGCGGGAACATCACCGGCTGGGCGTCCGCCCCGACCTTGACGGCCCGGGCGTATTTGTCACCCAGCAACAGAAAGGGCATCTGATGCCCGTGATCGCCCATCAGGCGGTGGTCGGCAGGCAGCCAGACCATGCAAGGTGGCTTGTTCATGAAGACTCCAGACAATGGCATTCATTGTGGGGGGCCAATTGGATTGGAAAGAGGGCCATTTGGCCCCATGTTATGGTGCCAATGGCTCCCCCCCCTGCGCCGCTGACGCGGCTTCCCCCCGGAGGGGGGACCGCACCTGTGGCCCGGCCAAGCCGGTTCCACGGTACGCCTGGATGGGGGATTTCGCTCCGGATAAGGCTTTGCATGCTGTCTGAATTTCTTCTGGCTGAAATGAGCCGCCTGGGCTCGCAGGACGCCCTGCCCTTGCACCGGCAGCTCTACGAGGCGCTGCGCCGCGCCATGCTGGACGGCAAGCTGGGCGCGGGCGAACGCCTGCCGTCCAGCCGCGATCTGGCACAGGACCTGCGCCTCTCGCGCAACACGGTGGTGGCCGCGATCAACCAGCTCAGCGTGGAGGGCTACCTCGCCAGCCGCGTGGGCAGTGGCACCTTCGTCAACGACAACGTGCCGCGCACCACGCCAGGGCGCTCGGCGCGCCCGGGGCCGGGCCGGGCGGCCGCCACGGTGCAAGCCGCCCGCCTGTCCACACGCGGCCTGGCGCTGTCCAGCACCTTCTGCGCCACCGAACTGGAGGTGCAGCCCTTCACGCCCGGCATCGCCGACTTCAGCGCTTTTCCGCTCACGCTCTGGCAGCGCCTGCAGAACAAGCACTGGCGCATGACCTACCCGGACATGCTGGACTACAACGACTCGGGCGGCTACGCGCCGCTGCGCCGCGCCGTGGCCGACTACCTGCGCGTGTTCCGCAGCGTGCACCTGGAGGCCGACCAGGTCGTCATCACCAGCGGCACCCAGCAGTCGCTCGAGCTCTGCGCGCGCCTGCTGGCCGACCACGGCGACACGGTGTGGGTGGAAGACCCGGCCTACTGGGGCGCGGTCAAGGCCTTCATGGCCACCGGCCTCGCCCTGCACCCGGTGGCGGTGGACGAGCAGGGCATCAACCCCAGCACGGCCGACAACGCGCGCCCGCCGCGCCTGATCTACGTCACGCCCTCGCACCAGTACCCCACCGGCGCGGTGATGTCGCTGCCCCGGCGCCACCAGCTGCTGGCCACCGCGCGCGCGCACGACGCCTGGGTGCTGGAAGACGACTACGACAGCGAGTACCGTTTCAGCGGCCCGCCGATCTCCAGCCTGGAAGGCCTGGACACCGATGGCCGCGTGTTCTACATGGGCACCTTCTCCAAGGTGCTCTACCCGGGGCTGAAGATCGGCTACCTGGTGGTGCCCAAGCCGCTGGTGGCGGCCTTCAAGCAAGCCCACTACGACCTCAACCGCCCGGGCCAGATGCCGGTGCAGGCCGCGCTGGCCGAGTTCATCGAGATGGGCCACTTCGCCAGCGCGCTGCGCCGCGCGCGCCAGAACTACGGCGAGCGCCGCCAGTGCCTGCTCGAAGCCCTGAAACCGGTGCTGCGCGACGACCTGCCCGACGGCCCCAGCATCAGCGGCGCCGAGCAGGGCCTGCACCTGTGCCTGCGCCTGCCGCCCGAGGTGGACGACCGGGCGCTGGCGCAGCGCATCGCGCAGCACGGCCTCACGGTGCGCCCGCTCTCGGCCTACTGCCTGCAGCGCAAGGACCTGCGCGGCCTGGTGATCGGGTACGGTTACGCGCCGCTGGCCGAGATCGAGCGCTGCGGGCCGTTGCTGGCCAACGCCGTGCGGCAGGTCCTCGCCGGCTGACTCAGATCACATCGCGCAGGCGGTGCCACAACATGCCCAGCGCCAGGCTGGGGGTGCGCAGCAGCGCGCCGCCGGGGAAGCGGCGGTGCTTGAGGCGCGCGTACACGTCGAAACGCGCCGCCTGCCCGGCCACGGCCTCGGCCACCAGCCGGCCGGCCAGACCGGTGAGCGCTACGCCGTGGCCGCTGAAGCCCTGCAGGTAATACAGGTTGTCGCCGAGGCGGCCGAAGTCGGGCGCGCGGTTCATGCTGATGTCCACGAAGCCACCCCACAGGTGCTCGATCGGCACCTCGCGCAGCGCGGGGAACACCTCGCCCATGCGCTGGCGCATCAGGGCCTCGAGGTTCACCGGCGTGCGGGTGGTGTAGCTCACGCGCCCGCCGAACAGCATGCGGTGGTCGGCGCTGAAGCGGAAGTAGTCGAGCACGAAGTTGTTGTCGCACACGGCCGCGTTGCGCGGGATCAGGCGCGCGCACAGCTCGGGGTCCAGCGGCGCCGTGCCCAGGATGTAGGTGCCCACCGGCATGATGCGCGGCGCGATCTCGGGCGCCACGCGCGGGCCGTACTCGGGCAGCATGCAGTTGCCCGCGAGCACGCCGAAACGCGCCTTCACCTGGCCGCGCGCGGTGCTCGCCACCAGCGTGGCGCCGCGCTGCAGGCCGGTCACGGGCGAGTGCTCGAAGAGGCGCGCGCCCGCGGCCTGCGCGGCGCGCGCCAGGCCCAGCGCGTACTTCAGCGGGTGCAGGTGGCCCGAGCGCTGCTCGCGCGCGGCCGCCACGTAGCGCGGGCTGTTGATCAGGCGCGGCAGGTCGGCACCCTCGGCCCAGTCCACCGCGAGGCCGCGCCGCTTGAGGCCCTCCATCTCCTCGTGCAGCTCCTGCGCCTTGCGCGCCGAGTCGGCCACGTACACATAACCGTTGACGCGGTCGCACTCGATGCCGTGTTCGGCGATGCGCGCGTCGATCAGGTCCAGCGCCTCCAGCGACATGTCCCAGGCGCGCCTGGCGTCCTCGGCGCCGAGCTGCTGCTCGAACGGGCCCTGCCCACTCGCGTAACCCACGATGGCCTGACCGCCGTTGCGCCCGCTCGCGCCGCTGCCGATGCGATCGGCCTCCAGCACCACCACCGAGAGGCCGCGCTGCGCGAGTTCGAGCGCCGCGCTCAGGCCGGAGAAACCGGCGCCGACCACCACCACGTCGGCCTCGATGGTTTCCTCCAGCGGCGGCAGCGCCTCGGGCCGCTGCACGCTGGCCTCGTAGTAACTTTTCTGGTTGAGCTGGGTGTCCGAACCGATGAGCGACATCAGGCTCCCCTCTGCCGCTTGGCGACCTGGCCGCTGAGGTAGGTCCAGACGAAGGTGGCCGCCGCGTTGGTGGTGAGCTCGGCGTGGTCGTAGGCCGGGGCCACCTCCACGCAGTCCATGCCGATCCAGTTCAGGTCGGCCAAGGCTTCCAGGAAGGTGAGCACCTGCGAGCTCGTCATGCCGCCGGGTTCGGGCGTGCCGGTGCCGGGCGCGAAGGCCGGGTCCAGGCAATCGATGTCCAGCGTGAGGTAACAGGGGCGTTGGCCGATGCGCGCGCGGATCGCCTCGATGGCGGGTTGCAGGCCCGCGCCGTCCAGCCCGCGCAGCGCGCGCGCCGTGAAGATCTGGCCGCCCTGGTCGGCCACGTACTCGCGCGCCGCGCGCTCGCCGCTGGAGCGAATGCCGATCTGCACCGTGTGCGCCGGGCTCGCCAGCCCTTCCTGCAGGGCCTCGTAGGTCCAGGTGCCGTGGCCGGCCGGTTCGCCGAAGTGGTCGGCCCAGGTGTCGCAATGCGCGTCGAAGTGCACCAGCGCCAGCGGCTCGCCGCCGTGCCGGGCCTTCGCGGCGCGCAGCAGCGAGAGCGTCACGGAGTGGTCACCGCCCAGGAACACGCAATGGTGCTTCGCCATCAGCGCCGCCGCCTGTTCCTCGATGTGGCGGCGCACCTCGGGCAGCGGCGAGGCGTTGGGCAGGCGCAGGTCCAGCGCGTCGCCCAGGTGCGCCAGGGGCGAGACGTCGAACACCGGGTGGATGCCGTCGCACAGCATCAGGCTGGCCGCGCGGATCGCCTGCGGGCCGAAGCGCGCGCCCGGCCGGTTGGTCACCACGCCGTCGAATGGCACGCCCGCGACGGCAAAAGGCTGGTCGGCCAGCGGGGCGCAGGCGAGGAAGCGGTTGGTGTTGCTGGCGTAGGCGAACTGACCCATGGCCATGAAAACGTCCTCGGTGAACAGGGTGCCAGAAGATACCCCCCGCCGGTACCGCCCATGAGTCCAATTGACCGGCGGCGTCGGTGTCCACCGGCCGGGGTGACTTTCGTCACTTCCGCGATGCGCCCCCAGCGCCTAACATGCCCGCACCATGCATGCCCTGGT
>NZ_JBYTAE010000045.1:0-47722 GCF_058787875.1 Hydrogenophaga sp. FW305-3-2-15-A-LB1
GTGCAGGGGCGGGTGCCGGAGGACGCGGGAAGATCGAGGGCGCCGGTGCCGGTGCCGGTGCGGGCGTCGAGGTCACGGTCTCGCCGGGGGTTTGCGCCGATGCGGTACCACCACCGCCACCGCCACCACAACCCGAGATGGCCGCCATCATGAAAAGCACGGAGAGCCACTTGGCGTCGCGGATGGCGGGGGTCTTGGAAGGGTTCATGGCGATGCCGGTGAGAGGTGTGCTGGCGGGAACGAACGGTCGAAAATGTCGGTGGCTTGTGACCACGTTCACGAAAAAAGTGCGTCGGTTGACTTTACGGGCGGCATTTCAGCGGTTGGAGCGTTGACCGACAGGCACACCGTCCAGAACGACATGCGGGAGCATGGACCCACCTCGTGAAATGCCGATGGCACAAAAAACCCGACCTGACCGAGCGCCCAAGCGCTTTGGAGTCGTGGCCGGGAAACCAGGGAATGGCTGGCACGCCAAATGCCCCGCAGCCCTTATTGTCGTAGGACTCGCCCTACAACCCTGTTGCCACGTGTTACGAGTTGCACTTCTTGCCGTCAGAGTGACCGCTCGGGCGGCGTGGCGTCAATTCGCGGAGACCGGTGCGGGTTTCCCTGGGAAATCCTGCTCCAGCGCGCCCGGCAGCGTGGCGTCCCGCCTCGCGAGGCCCCGGAAATCATTGGTTACAAAGGTCCGCGAAGGTATTGTTTCCGGCGGCTCGAACCATTGGAGAAGTAAGGCATCCGGGTTCACGAAAACCTGCGCCATCGGCGCTTGGGTGTTCCATTCGAGGCCCAAAGCCGCGCCATCCCGCTCCGAAATGTTTCCTTCGAACAGGTTGCTGAGCAGGCGGGCCTGTGTCGGGGCCCGTCGGGCGGAGACGCCCGCCGTGTTGATCAGGGTGTTGTGGGCCAGCACGATGTCGCTGGCGCGGTTGATGTCGAGCCCGGCGTCGTTGCAGTGCGCCACGATGTTGTTGGCGGCCAGCCCGTGGCGGTGCTCGAAGGTCGCGCAGCCGTCCGAGCGGCACACCGCCGCCGGTTGGGTGCCACCCCCGCCGAACGAGATGCCCACCCGCTCGCCCGGGCGCGACACGTCCGTGGGCGAGCAGATCACGAGGTTGCGTTCGATGCGCCCACCTTCGCTGGCGCCCTTCATGAACAGCCCATACGCGACCCGGTTGCCCTGGCCTTTGGCGAAGTTCGTGACCAGGTTGTCCTGCACTTTCCAATGGCTGGCGCCGACGAGGTCGAGCATCACGACCGGCCTGTCGGTTTGCCGGGTGGCGCGGTTGGTCAGGGTGTTGAAGGCCACCAGGCCGTGGTCGGGCCACTCGCCGTCCAGGCCGTTGACCTTGATGTGCGCATTGAAGTCCTGCACGTGGTTGTTGCGCAGCGTGGCGAAGGCACCGCGACCCACCACATGGAAGGCGTGCTCGCAGTCGTGTTCGCGCGCGCAGGCGCCGCGGATGTTGAGGTTTTCGAAGGCCCAGTAGGGCCGGTCGATCTGGATGCCTGCCACCTGGGTGAAGTCCAGCTGGACGCTGCCAGGCACCAGGGCGCTCACCAGGATGGGGGCCTGTGCGCGGCCGTCCTGCCCGAGCCGCAGGGTCTTGTTGACGCTGTATCGGCCAGGGGCGATGACGATGTGGGTGCCGGGGCCGGCCTCCCGGAGAGCCTGTGCCAGGCCGGTGGCCGTGTCCACGCGGATCACCGTGCCGGCTTCGGGCACCGCGGGCGCCATGGAGACCATCTGCTGGCCTTTGCCGAGCGTGGGCAAAGGTCCCGGTGGCGGTGTCCTTTCCCAGCGCCGCTGCAGGGCATGCAGTCCTGGAAGCAGCAAGCCCTCCAGGACGCGGTGGCCTTCCAGCCGGTGCTGTGCATGGCGGATCAGCTCCTGCGGACTCCGGGAACTGGCCTCGGCGTACAGGCGCCGCCCCCGGTCGCTCACCAGAAAGGCTGTGGCGGCCATGAGGAAAACCAGCAGGCCTGACGCAGCGAACCACAACCATCTGCGCCTCGGTTTCAATGGAGTTCCCCGTTTCTGTGTCCGGGTCATGATAGCCGCGAGCGTGTCGAATGCAACGTTATGACTGCATTTCAATGCTGAAAACGACTTGTTCGGTCGCTATGATGAGCGCTTTGTGAATCTATCGGCCTGAGAAAAATCATCATGAAAATCACTGTGGTAGGGACGGGTTATGTGGGTCTGGTCAGCGGGGCCTGCCTGGCGGAGGTGGGCAACGATGTGCTTTGTCTGGATCTGAATCCCGACAAGATCCGCATCCTCGAGGAGGGCGGCATTCCCATCTACGAGCCCGGGCTGCAGGAGATGGTCAAACGCAACGTGGCGGCGGGGCGGCTGCACTTCACCACCGACGTCGACCGCGCCGTGCACCACGGCACCATCCAGTTCATCGCGGTGGGCACGCCACCCGATGAGGACGGTTCGGCCGACATGCGCTACGTGCTGGCCGCGGCGCGCAGCATCGGCCAGCGCATGACCGACTACAAGGTGGTGGTGGACAAGAGCACGGTGCCCGTGGGCACGGCCGACCGCGTGAAGGAAGCGATTGCCGAGGAGCTGCAGAAGCGCGGCGTCGACACGCCTTACGCCGTGGTGTCCAACCCCGAGTTCCTCAAGGAAGGCGCGGCGGTCGAGGACTTCATGCGGCCCGATCGCATCATCGTGGGCGCCGACGACGAGCAGGCGGTGCACCTCATGCGCGCGCTGTACGCGCCGTTCCAGCGCAACCGCGAGCGCCTGATCGTCACCGATGTGCGCAGCGCCGAACTCACCAAGTACGCGGCCAACGCCATGCTGGCCACGCGCATCAGCTTCATGAACGAGCTGGCCAACCTGGCGGAGAAGCTGGGCGCCGACATCGAGAGCGTTCGCCAGGGCATCGGCTCCGATCCGCGCATCGGCTACCACTTCCTGTACCCGGGCGCTGGTTACGGCGGTTCCTGCTTCCCGAAAGACGTCAAGGCCCTGATCAAGACGGCGGCGGACGAAGGCGGCCTGGACCTGAAGGTGCTGACCGCGGTGGAGGCGGCCAACGATGCGCAGAAGCATGTGCTGGGTGACAAGATCAAGCGCAAGCTGGGCGCGGACCTGAAGGGGCGCCACTTCGCCGTGTGGGGCCTGGCCTTCAAGCCCAACACCGACGACATGCGCGAAGCGCCGAGCCTGGAGGTGCTGGCCGATCTGCTGGCCGCCGGCGCCACCGCCACGGCCTACGACCCGGTTGCGATGCACGAAGCCCAGCGCGTGCTGGGCGACGAATCCCGCGTGCGCTACGCCCAGAACCCCAACGAGGCCCTGGAAGGGGCGGACGCGCTGATCATCGTGACCGAGTGGAAGGAGTTCCGCAGTCCCGATTTCGACCTGATCAAGGCCAAGCTCAAACAGCCCCTGATCGTGGACGGGCGCAACCTGTACGACCCGGCCTGGGTGCGCAGCCAGGGCTTCGACTACCTGCCCATCGGGCGCTGAGCCATGGCGCGCCCGCGATCAGGCGCGCTGATCCTGGGCGCCCTCGCGGCACTGACCTGCCTGGGTCTGGCCGTTCAACATCCCCTGGCCCCCGCGCTTCTGGTGGGCGCCTTGTGCCTGTGCATGGGTGCCGCCGCCTGGCGGCCCTGGACCATCGGGGGACTGCTGGCCATGCTCCTGCCCGTGGCCAGCCTGGCGCCCTCCACGGGCTGGTGGCTGATCGACGAATTCGACCTGCTGGTGCTCGCGGTGCTGGCCGGCGCGCATGCGCGGTCCGGGTTCGAGGCCTTCTCTGGCCGTGCGGCCTCCTCTTCATCCAGCGAGACCCAGGTCCAGGCCGACCGGGTGTGGGTCTGGCTGCTCGTCGCGCTGGGTGCCTCCACGCTGTTGAGCCTGTTCATCGGGCTGCGGGACGCCGGTGTCAGCGCGCGGGCGGTGGCGGCCGGCTGGGCCTCGGGCGACGGCTGGTTGCAGGCGCTGCACGCGGACTACGCCAGCGCCTTCAACCCGCTGCGCGTGTCCAAAAGCCTGCTCTGGGCACTGCTGCTGTATCCCGTGCTGCGGCGGGTGCCGGTCGAGCGGCAGCGGGAGATGGCGCGCTTCACCCTCGCGGGCCTGCTCTGCGGGCTGGCCTGGGTCTGCGTGCTCGTGCTGTGGGAGCGCGGGCGGTACGTCGGTGTGCTGAATTTCTCCGACTCCTACCGCACGGTGGCGAACTTCTGGGAAATGCACGTGGGCGGCGGCGCCATCGACGCCTACCTGGCGATGGCCGTGCCCCTGGCGTTCTGGGCGGTCTGGCTGGCGCCGGGCGGCTGGCGCTGGGCCTGCGCGGCGGTCCTGGCCGTCCTGGGCACCTACGCGGTGCTGACCACGTATTCCCGAGGGCTGTACCTCGCGGTCACCGTCTCGCTGATGGTGATGGCCATCGTGGCCAGGCGCTGCCAGATCCAGCCGGCGTCCGGCGGGCGGCGGCGCGGCTGGGCGCTGCGGGTGTTGGTGTTCGCGCTGCTGGCGGAGGCGGTGTGGGTGCTCGGTGGGCACTCGTTCATGACAGGCCGGCTTGCGCAGTCGGAAACCGATCTGGTGGACCGCGTGGCGCACTGGCAGAGCGGGCTGGGCCTGCTGCGCACGCCCGCCGACTGGGTGCTGGGCCTGGGCGCGGGGCGCCTGCCCGCGCACTACGGCGCGCGCGTGCCGGATGGCGAGTTTCCCGGGCAGGCGCGTTGGCGGCGCGACGCCGCAGGCGCCGGGCAGGTGGTGCTCTCGGGGCCGCCGACGCGCCAGGAGGCCGCCTACGACTTCGGTCTCACCCAGCGCATCCCGCTGGCCCCACAAGGGCACTACCGCGTGCGGGTCCGCTACGAGACCGACGCCCCGGTGGTGCTGCTGCTCAGCGTGTGCGAACGGCACCTGCTGTACGACTTCCGATGCCAGTGGAAGCACGTGAGGCCCGAAGCCGCCGTCACGGATGCGGCCCAGTGGCACGACATCCCGCTGTCGGGCCAGGTCTTTTCGGACGCGAGCCGTGCCGTGTCCTGGCGCGACGGCATGTTCGCGCTGACGGTGCTGAGCACCGGGCACGCGGCCCGCATTCATGCGGTGGAGTTGCTGGACCCGCAAGGCGTGCAGATCCTGAAAAACACGGACTTCTCGGCCGGGTTGCGCTACTGGTTCCCCGCCGCGCAGAGCAGCTTCAAGCCCTGGCACATGGACAACCTGTACCTGGAAATCCTCATCGAGCGCGGCCTGCTGGGCTGGCTGGTGCTGGGCCTGCTGGCCGCGTGGGCGTGGCGCTGCGTGGCTCAAGGCCTCCAGGCGGGGGATCCGCTGGCCCTGGCGCTGGCCGGCTCGCTCTCGGCCATGGGCGTGCTCGGCCTGGTCATCAGCGTCACCGAATTGCCGCGCATCGCTTTTATGCTGCTGCTGATCCTGTTGACAACATCACACTTCCGCCGAATTCCGCAATATTCACGTTATGTAACAGAACGTCAGAAGGGGGTGTCGGCGGTATTCTCGGACGGGCGCCCGAGCCGTGCACAGCCCCCGGGGCCATTACAGGAAAAAGAAGTTTGATCAAGCTATTCAACCACTACTTCGATCGCCGCACGCTGCTGCAGATGTTCATGGACCTGCTCCTGATCAGCGCGGCGTTCATGGCGACCCTGGTGTTTCTTTCCGACGCGGAAGACCTGACCGCCGTGCAGATCGGACAAGGCCTGTTCCGTGCCTTGCTCATGAGCATGGGTTTCCTGGCGGTCAACTCGGCCCTGGGTCTGTACGAACGGGGCAGCGTGTTCAACAACACGCAGTTGCGCGCCCGCGTGCTGGTCTCGTTCATGATGATGGGCCTGATCGTGGTGGGCGTGCTGCTGCTGCTGCCCATGAAGGCGTTCTACGGGCACACCTGGGCCGTGGTGATCGTGATGATGGCCACCGGCCTGCTGCTGGTCATCCAGGTGCTCACCGGCGAGTTCCTGCCCAAGTCGCTCACGCGCCGCAAGGTGCTGGTGTACGGCACCGGCGCGAAAGCGCAGGCGGTCGGGCAAAGCCTGCTCAAGGCCTCATCGAGCGCCGAGCTCTGCGGCTATTTCGCCAGCCCCAACGAGCGCGAGCACCTCGTGACGAACTGGGGCACGCTGCAGCCAGGCCAGTCGCTCACCGAAGTGGTGGCCGAGAAGGGCGTCCACGAGATCGTGATCGCGCTTTCCGAACGCCGCGGCGGCAGCATGCCCATGCGCGAACTGCTCGATTGCAAGCTCGCGGGCGTGCGCGTGACCGACATCGCCACCTATTTCGAGCAGAACCTCGGCCAGATCCGCCTCGATGCGGTGTCCGCCGGCTGGCTCATCTTCGGCGAAGGCTTCGACCAGGGCTTCCTGCGCACCACCATCAAGCGCCTGTTCGACATGGCGGGCGCGGTCGTGTTGATCCTGCTCGCCCTGCCCATCATGTTGGTGGCGGCGCTCGTCATCAAGCTGGAGAGCTCCGGCCCCATTCTGTACAAGCAGGAGCGCGTGGGCCTGAACAACAAGCCCTTCAACGTCGTGAAGTTCCGCAGCATGCGCACCGACGCGGAGAAGGACGGCATTCCCCGCTGGGCGACGGCGGGCGACAGCCGCGTCACGCGCGTGGGCAAGGTGATCCGCAAGCTGCGCATCGACGAACTGCCGCAACTCTTCAGCGTGCTCAACGGCGACATGAGCCTGGTCGGCCCGCGCCCCGAGCGCGCCTTCTTCGTCGAGAAGCTCACGCAGGAGATTCCGTTCTACGCGGTGCGCCACAGCGTCAAGCCCGGCGTGACCGGCTGGGCGCAGGTGCGCTACCAGTACGGCTCCACCGTGGAAGACACGGCGGAGAAGCTGCAGTACGACCTCTACTACGTGAAGAACCACTCGCTGTTTCTCGACCTCGTGGTCATCTTCGAAACCGTCGGCGTGGTGCTGACGGGCAAGGGCGCGCAGTAAGCGCCTGGGCGTTCCGCTCGCTGGCCGGGGTCAGGCCAGCGTGTGCAGCGGAATGTCCTTCTCCACCGCCAGCCGGTCCAGCTGCTTTCGCGTGCGGCCCTGAAGGAAGGCCGCGATCGCGGCGTGCGTCTCCGGCTTGAACAGCGAGCGCAGGTCCGACGCCGGCAGACCCGCCGCGGCGCACAGCGCGGCAGCGAAATGCGCCTCCAGGGCCGCCACGGCCACGCGGCCGTCCTTGCAGGGGTAGACGCGGTAGCCCGCATGGGCGCCGCCCACCGCGCCGGCGGGCTGGGTGAGGCCCCAGGTGCGGGGCAGGGCGAGCCACTCGGCCGCGTCCGACAGCGCGACCTCCTGGAAGCTGGATTTGCCCTGGGTCTTTTGCACCAGCGCGGCCTTGAGCACGGCTTCGCTGGCCATGAGCGCGCCCCCCATGTCGGCGAACAGGGTGGCCGGCAGGTCCAGGCCGGTGACGAGGCCCGCGTCCGCGAGGTAGGTGAGGTCGTGGCCGGGCTCTTCCGCCCGGGCACCGGGCGCCCCCACGATCGCCACCACCGAGAGCCCGGGGTGGCGCTTGTGCAGTCCCTTCCAGCCGAGCTGCAGCTTCTCCAGCGCCGAAGGGCGGAAGGAGGTGAGCAGCACGTCGGTGCGCGCCAGTTCCTTGTGCAGCGCCGCCTGGCCCTTCTCGGACTTCAGGTCGATCGAGATCACGCGGATGCCATCGTGCAGGGTCGCGTAGGCCCGGGCGTTGTACTGCCCCATGGGGTCGCCCGAGGTACCCGCAGGAGCCCCCTTGGGGGCCGGCGGCTCGGCCTTGACGCAGCGCGCGCCCATGGCCTTGAGGCGCATGAAGGCGGCCGGGCCGGGCAGGTTCAGCGCGAGGCTGAGCACGCGAACGCCGCGCAGCGGCTGGAGGGCGGGGGCAGGGCGGGGGGATGAACTCATGGCGGCGGGTCTGTGGAAAGGGTGTCGCCGCAATGTACCCGCAAGTGCGGCCGCAGAAGCGCCAACGGGCGACACCGTCGCCCGCCGTTTTCCTTGTGCGCGGTTCAGCGTTCGCCGAAGTTCAGCGGCAGGCCCACGTAGTTCTCGGCCAGCGAGCGCGACATCGACACCGAGTTCACGACGTAGTCGAGCTCGGCCTCCTGGATCTTCTGGCCGAAGCCTGCGGTGTCGGGGAAGCGGTGCATCAGCGAGGTCAGCCACCACGAGAAACGTTCGGCCTTCCAGACGCGGCGCAGGCAGCGCTCGGAGTAGGTGTCGATGCCGGCGGAGGTCTTGTCCTTGTAGTACTCGATGAACGCGCCCGAGAGGTACTTGACGTCGCTGGCGGCCAGGTTCAGACCCTTGGCGCCGGTGGGCGGCACGATGTGCGCCGCGTCGCCCGCGAGGAACATGCGGCCGAAGCGCATCGGCTCGGCGACGAAACTGCGCAGCGGCGCGATGCTCTTCTCGATGGTGGGGCCGGTGATCACGCGCGACGCCATCTCGGGGTCGAGCCGCAGGCGCAGCTCGTCCCAGAAGCGCTGGTCGCTCCAGTCCTCGACCTTGTCGTCCAGCGGGCACTGCACGTAGTAGCGGCTGCGCGTGAGGCTGCGCATGGAACACAGGGCGAAGCCGCGTTCGCTGTTGGCGTAGACGATGGCGTGGGGCGAGACCGGTGGCACATCGGCCAGCACGCCGAGCCAACCGAAAGGGTAGACCTTCTCGAACTCGGTGATGGCGCCCTTGGGCACGCTGGCGCGGCACACGCCGTGAAAGCCATCGCAGCCGGCGATGAAGTCGCACTCGATCTCGTGCGTCTGGCCATCCTTCTGGTAGCGCACCTTGGGGTGGTCGCTGTCGTAGTCCAGCACCTCCACGTTCGCGGCCTCGTACACGGTGGGCAGCGCGGCGGCGCTGCGCGCCTCCATGAGATCGCGCGTGAGTTCGGTCTGGCCGTAGGCGGTCACGACCTTGCCGTCGGTCAGGCCGTGCACGTCGATGGCATGGCGGGTGCCGGCAAACACCAATTCGATGCTGTGGTGCACCGTGCCTTCGGCGTCCAGGCGCTCGCCCACGCCCACCTCGCGCAGCAGGTCGGTGGTGATCTGCTCGAGGATGCCGGCGCGGATGCGGCCGAGCACGTATTCACCGCTCTGGCGTTCGACGATGATGTTGTCGATGCCGGCCTTGTGCAGCAGCTGTCCGAGCAGCAGGCCGGAGGGGCCGGCGCCGATGATGGCGACCTGGGTTCGCATGGGTGTCTCCTGGAATGGCGTGAAGTGCAACGGACGCAGCTTAAAAACGGGGCCCCGCCAGCGCAACGGTGCGCAGACGCCTTTGCGCGATGATCGAATGTCTTGCGCGATCACCGCGCAAATTCGGATGCCCCTGGGCATAATCGACCCATGAGCACAGCCCCCCCTCCCATGGCGAAAGCCGATTTCATCGAAGGCATGGCCAAGGGCATGGCGGTGCTGGAGAGCTTCGACACCGAGCGCCAGCGCCTCAACGCCACCCAGGCCGCCGAGCGCGCGGGTCTCACGCGCGCCGCGGCCCGCCGGCACCTGCTGACCCTGGCGCACCTCGGTTACCTGGAGTCCGACGGCAGCCACTACTGGCTCTCGCCCAAGGTGCTGCGCTTCTCGGGCAGCTACCTGGCTTCGGCGCGCCTGCCGCGCCTGCTGCAGCCCACCTTGAACCGGCTCGCGGCGCAGACGCGCGAGTCCTACTCGGCCGCCGTGCTCGACGGCGACCAGGTCGTGATCGTGGCGCGCAATGTTTCGCTGGGTGGCCAGCGGCTCATGGCCCATGGCTTGCACCTCGGTGCGCGCCTGCCCGCGCACGCCACCTCCACCGGCCGCGTGCTGCTCGCGGGCCTGCCGCGCGCCGAGTTCGCCACCTGGCTCAAGGGCCGCGAGCTGCCCCGGCTGACGCCGCACACCACCGTGGAACACAAGGCCTTCCGCGCCGTCATCGCGCAAGTGCGCAGCGATGACATGGCCATTGCGCGAGAGGAGCACGAGCTGGGTGTGTTCGCGCTGGCCGTGCCGCTGCGCAACATGCAGGGCCGCACGGTCGCGGCACTCAACGTGGTGGCCGCGCCCGATCGTTTCGAGGGACCGGTGTTCCAGAAGGACTTGCTGCCGCTGTTGCTGGACGCGGCGCGCGAACTGCGGCCCTTGCTCTGAGCGCGCCCCCCATGCCCCTGTCCGGGTGGGACTTCACGCGCGGCTCGAGCCGCTGAGGTCCAGGTCCCACAGCATGTCCTCGCCCAGCGGCAGTGTGCGCGTGGGCGGGCGGGGGCAGTCGGCCATCACGTCGTGCGCGGGCGCGCGCAGGCCGCGCCGGCCCTGGCCGATCAGCACGGGCGCGATGATGAGGTGCAGGCGGCTGAGTACACCGGCGGTGAAGAAGCGCGACACCGTCATGCCGCCGCCTTCGACGAACAGCACGCGCTGGCCGCGCGCGGCCAGCGCCCGCGCGACGAGCGCGGGGTGGTAGCCCTCACCGCTGTCGTCGAGCAGGCCGTCCACCGCCAGCACCTCGGCGGGGGCGCTGCCCAGGCGCTCGCGGGCCAGCGCGGCGTGCCGCGCATCGCAGACCCAGAGGGACGGGGCCTGCCCATCGCGGAACACGCGTGACTGGCCGTCCAGCCGCACGGCCGGGTCCACCACCACGCGCACCGGCTGCGGGCCGGGCACGCGCCGCGTGGTGAGCTGCGGGTTGTCGATGGCGACCGTGCCGGCACCGACCAGCACCGCGTCGCACAGCGCGCGCAGGCGGTGCAGGTGCAGCAGGCAGTGCGGGCCGTTCACGTAGTAGGAGTCGCCGGTGACGGTGGCCACGAAACCGTCCAGGCTCTGGCCGAGCTGGGCCACGGCCCAGGGCGCGCCGCCCCCGGCCTGGCGCGCATCGAGCAAGGGCTTGTAGAGCGTGAACAGCTCGGCGCTGCGCGCGTCGCCCACCGGCGCCAGTTGCCAGCCTTGCTGCGCGCACCAGCGCAGCGGCGGCGCGGCCTGGCCCGTGGTGCGGGCCTGCAGCATCTGTTGCCAGAGCGCGGGCCAGTCGGCGGGGATGTCCTGGGCGGTCGTGGCGTCCGTGGGTGATGGCATGGCGGCCATCATCGCATTGAGCGCGGGGTCCCGGGCCGTGGGGTCATTTCCACTGCGGGGTGTAGTAGAGGTCGTCGGTGGCGGTGTCGGCGGCCCCGGCGTTCCACGGCGCCATGGGCAGGGCGGCCGCGATCCACAGCGCGGCCAGCAACTGGGGCAGCAGGGCGGCCGGTGCCATCCACAGCCCGGACGAGGGCCGCCACCACGACCACAGGCCCGGCACGGCGGTGGCCACCGCCACCATCAGCGCCAGCTGGGCCAGCAGCAGCGATCCCCCGAGCCCCGCCGCCGCGGCCAGCCCCAGGCAGGCCACGGTGAGCACGGCGGCCAGGGCGATGCCGCGCCACCAGGGGCGCGGGGTGGGCAGACCCCGGGCCGCTCGCCACAGGAGCAGCGCCGCGATCACCGTGCCCGCGAGCGCGACCCAGGGCAGCTTCTGCGCGCGCGCGGTGGCCGGCCAGTCGAAACCGGGAAACCAGGCCAGCGCCACCAGCAGGCCCAGGGCGGCGCCGAGCGCGGCCCGGTTCGGGCCGGTGGTGCGCAGCAGGGCCGCCACGCCGCCGATGCACAGCAGCAGGGGCAGCACAAGACTTTGAAAGGCGGGGTGGTTCAGGAGGTCCATGGCGGTATGGCAGTGGTCAGGGCTGCCCCAGGTAGAAGTAGGCCGCGTGGCGGCGGTGGTCGCCGCGCCCCAGGGCCAGGTAAACCGGGCCCAGGGGCGTGTCCATGGCGAGGTAGACGGCGAAGCCGTAGCGGCTCTTCTCGCGTTGCGGGCCGAAGGCCGTGTCGCCGATGCGCGCGGCTTCCAGCGAGACGCCGGCATAGGCTCCTTCGAGGAAGCCCACGTTGGTGAGCCGGTGGCTGTAGTTCACGCGGCCGAGCACGAATTCGTTGCCGAAGACCTCGTTGGTCTTGTAGCCCGAGAGGCGCTGGAAGCCGCCCAGGAAGGAGGTCTCGTAGGCGGGCAGGGTGCCGCCGCTGGCTTTCACGCCCTGCGCGGAGAACTCCAGCGCGTGCCGGCCGAAGCCCACCGCCGTGCGGAACGCGGCGGAGAGTTTGCGGTAGTCGTCGCTCGCGCCCCAGCGCGGTTGCGACTGGTGCAGCTTCACGTCCAGCGCGTAGCCCGCGCGCGGAAAGCGCACGTTGTCCAGCGTGTCCAGTTGCAGGCGCAGCACCAGGGCGGCGGTGTCGGCGTCGGCCTCGAACAGGCCGGGCGGCAGCAGGCTGGTGTCGTTCTGCAGGCGCACGCGGCCGCGCTGCACACCGAGGCGCAGTTGCCCCTGCGTGCCGAGCTGCAGGCCCAGGTCGGCGCCGTAGCCGTAGTGCTCCAGCCGGAAGCGCGCCACGCGCACGCCCTCGTCGCTGAACAGCTCGAAGGGGCTGCGCTCGCCGCCCAGGTGGGCCGCCGCGAAAAACCGTTGCGTGGGATGCAGGGGTTGGAACCACTCGGTGCGCAGGCGGTCGGTCTGGCCGATCTGGATGTCGTTGCGCCATTCGGCGCCCAGGCGGTTGAGCCAGGTGGCGCGGTGGGTGGCCAGCAGGTTGAAGAAGGAGCCGCCGGCGAAGTCGGACGACAGGCCCAGGCCGAAGCGCAGGTAGTGCGGGCCCCAGGACTTTTCGGTGACGCGGGCGGTGAGCACGCGGCCCTGGCCGGGTTCTTCGCTGAAGGTGTAGCTCACCGCCTCGAAGTCGCCCCAGCCGTACAGGCGTTGCAGGTCCTGGTCCACGCGGCTCGCGTCGAACGCCTCGCCGGCCTGGGTCTGCATGCCGTCGAGCACGGCCTGCGGGTTCACGCGCTGCGTGCCGCTGACCTGGATGGCGTCGATGCGCTGCCCGCCGGGATCCTGCGCCGCCTCGCGCGCTGCCAGCAGCGCGCTGAATTCGGCCGGGCTCAGGCCGTGGGCGGCCAGGGTCGCGCTGGCCGCGCGCGCGGCGGCCTCGCCGGCCCGGGCGGCGTCGGAGAGGTGGTCGAAGTCGCTGCTGCTCACGCGGCTGAGGTCGGGCGTGATGAGCACGTCGCGCGGGCCCAACTCCTTGAGCGACTGCGCGACGTTGGTCGTGGTGAGGATGCGCAGCATCTGCTCGGAGGCCGAGAGCAGGGAGGTGATGTCCTCCCGGCGCAGCAGCGGCGTGCCGATGTTGACCGCGATCACGATGTCCGCGCCCATGCGGCGCGCCACGTCCACCGGCAGGTTGCGCGTGACGCCACCGTCCACCAGCAGGCGGCCGTCGAGCTCCACCGGGCTGATGACGGCCGGGATGGCCATGCTCGCGCGCACGGCCTGGGTGAGGCTGCCGTGGTCGAGCTCCACCATCTCGGAGGTGGCGAGGTCGGTGGCGATGGCCCGGAAGGGCACCGGGAAGTGGTTGAAGTTCACGCTGCGCTGGCGCGCCGTGAGGCGGCGCAGCACGGCCTCCAGCGCCACGCCGGCCACCGCGCCCTTGGGCAGCGAGAGGCCATGCGGGCCCAGGCCCATCTCGGGGCCGACGTAGTTGGCCGCGTCGTCGGCCTTGCGCCGCATCGGCAGGTTGTCGCGCACCACGTCGTGGAACAGCGTGGCCGTGCTCAGGCCCTTCATTTCTTCTTCGATGGTGGCCAGCGGCAGCCCGGTGGCGTAGGCCGCGCCCACGATGGCGCCGGCGCTGGTGCCCACGACCATGTCGACCGGCACCCGCAGTTCTTCCAGCACCTTGAGCACCCCGATGTGCGCGCCGCCCCGGGCGCCGCCGCCCGAGAGCACCAGGGCGATGCGGGGGCGCTGCGCGGCCGGGCCGCTGCCCGGGGCCACGGGGCTGCCGGTCTGGGCCGTGGCGTTCAGACAGGCGAGGGACCACACCAGTGCGAAGGCGATGCGCAGGGTCATGCACGGATGATAGGAGCGAGCGTGGCGAAAGCGAACCGGCGTTACAGTGATCTGTTCCCACAAGAGGCCGCCCCATGTACCTGCCCCCCCAGTTCGCTGCCAAGGACCCCGCCATCGCCCTGGAGCTGATGCGCGCGCACCCGTTCGCCAGCCTGATCTCCACCGACGACGAGGGCCTGCCCTTCGTCACCCACCTGCCGCTGCACCTGCTGGAGGAAGACGGTGGCCTCACGCTGCTGGGCCACTGCGCCAAGCCGAACCCGCACGGGCGCTACCTGGCGGCGCGCCCGCAGGCGGTGGTGACTTTTCTCGGGCCGCATGCCTACATGACGCCGCGCGTCTACCCGGATCTGGCCCGCGTGCCGACCTGGAACTACCTGGCGGTGCACGCCACGGTGCAGGCGCGTGTGCTGGACGGCTTCGACCACAAGGACCGCCTGCTCAAGCACCTGATCCACGACCACGACCCGGCCTACGCGGACCAGTGGCGCGGGCTGGAAGAGGACTTCCAGCACAAGCTGATGCAGGGCATCACCGCTTTCGAACTGCGGGTGACGAAGCTTCAGTGCAAGGTCAAGCTCAACCAGCACCGGCCCGAGTCGCACGCCGCCATGCTGGCGGCCTACCAGGCCGGCAATGCCGACGAGCAGGCGCTGGCCGGCTGGATGCGCCGGCTGGGCATGGCGGCCTGAGCCGTCAGCGCCGCGCGGCGGTCTGGCGCAGCGCGGTGCTGGCCGCCGCGAACTGCTGGGTCGCCTGGCGCAGCAGCGACTGGTCGGACGAGACCACGAAGCAGTCGATGCCGCGCGCGCGGAACGCGAGGGCCTCGGCCTCGTTGGGCACGAACATGGCCGCGCTCACGCCGGCCGCCTTCGCCGCCCCGATGATGCGATCGCAGGCCTCGGACACGGCTGGCGCGCGGTTGTCGTCCAGGCCCATCGACAGCGCGAGGTCGGCACGGCCGATGAAGAGGCCGTCCACGCCCGGGGTGGAGGCGATGTCGAAGGCCTCGGTGACGCCGTCGGGGCTTTCGATCTGGCACAGGATCAGCGTCTGGTCGCCCGCGTCCAGCGCATCGGCCATGCGCATCGTGCCGTAGCCGGCGCAACGCGGCGAGATGGAAAAGCCCCGGCTGCCCTGGCGGTAGCGGGCGCGCGAGACCACTTCGCGGGCCTGCGCCGCGCTGTCCACGCGCGGCACCAGCAGGCCGGCGGCGCCCAGGTCGAGCACGGACTGGATGGTGGCGGGCGCGGTGTCGGGAATGCGCACCAGCACCGGGATGCCGCCGGCGCGCCCGGCCATCATGTGGCGGTCCAGCGCGAGGCGGTCGAAGGGCGCGTGCTCGGCGTCCACCACGACGAAGTCGAGGTCGGTGGTGCCCAGGATCTCGGTGATCTGGGGGGAGTCGGTTTTCACGAACGTGCCCAGTGTGAGTTCGCGCTGGCGGATGTGGCCCCGTGTTTTCATCGAGCGGTGTTTCCTGTGGATGGCGGGCGTTGTTGCCCAAGCCGCCATGGTCATGGTGCCGGTCCGGCGCGGCAAGCGCCGCGGCGCGACTTTCCGCAGGTCAGAAAGGCGCGCCGGTGTCCGGGCTGGGCGGCAGCCGCGTGGCGTAGGCCTCGCTCACGGCGGCGGCGGCCGCCTGCAGTTGCGGCGCGTACTGCGTCACCGTGGCCGGTGTCATGAGGTTGCCGAAGGTGGTCATGCCCATGAGGCCCACGACTTCGGTGCGGTGCATCACCGGCGTGGCCAGGGTGGCGGTGCGCCGCTGCGGATTGGGCTGGCGCACGGCGTAGCCCTGTTGCCGGATGGCCGCGAGTTCCTGCAGCAGCAGTTCCTCGTGGCCGAGCTGGCTGCCGCCGGGCGCGGCGCGCAGCATGTCGAACAGGATCTCGCGCTCCACTTCCGGGCAGAACGCCAGGTAGGCGCGGCCCATGGCGGTGTCGGCCAGGCCCAGGCGCCGGCCGATGGTGGTGGAGTGCGCGGCGATCGGGCTGTAGGGCATGCCGCTGTAGCGCACCACGATGGCGTCGCCGTCGAGCACGCCCAGCGCCACCGGCCACTTGATGGCCTTGGTCAGGCGCAGCGCCAGCGGCGAGCCGACCTCGACCAGCAGCGACTTCTCGGTGAAGCCGCCGCTCATCTCCAGGATCTTCTCGGTGAGCCGGTAGACGCCCACGCCGCCCTCCAGCCGCACATAGCCTTCGAGCTGCAGCGTGTGCAGGATGCGGAAGATGGTGGACTTGGGCAGCGCGGTCTGCAGGTGCAGGCTGTGCAGGCTCCAGGTCGGCTGCGTGTTCATGATCCGCAGGATCTGCAGCGCGCGCGAGATGGCCCGGATCGATCCGCTGGGGTGGTCGTCGGAGGCGTCGGGGTCGTCGGCCATGGGCATCGTCGTCGTTCCGCTCCCGCAGGGGCGGGAGGGGGAGCGGATCATACCCTTGAGCTCCATGGCGCGGCCCCGGCTCAGTACCACAGCGCCTTGTCGACGCGGTTGACGAGCGCCTGCCCGGCGAGGAAGCGTTCGCAGTTGTCGCGCAGGATCTCGTAGCGGCGCTCGTTGTAATAGGGCCCCCACATGGCCACGTGCGGCGTGATGAACACGCCGGGCTGCGTCCACAGCGGGTGGCCGGCAGGCAGGGGTTCCTGCTCGAACACGTCCAGCCCGGCGCCGCCCACCTCGCCGGCCTGCAGCGCGGCGAGCAGGTCGTCCAGCCGCGTGGTCATGCCGCGCCCGATGTTGATGAAGAAGGCGCCGCGCTTCATGCGCTGCAAGCGCGCGCGGTCGAACAGGCCTTCGGTCTCGGGCGTGTGCGGCACGGTGACGATGACGAAATCGGCGCGCGGCAGCAACCCGTCCAGCGCCTGCGCCGGGTGCAGCTCGGCCATGCCCTCGGGCGGTGAGGTGCGCTGCGCGTCGGTGCCGATCACGCGCACGCCGAAGGCCGCGAGCAGGCGCGCGGTTTCCGCGCCGATCCCGCCCACGCCCACGATCAGCGCGGTGGCCTCGGGCAGGTAGACCGTGCCCTCGTAGCGCGGCGGCTGCAGCCATTCGCCGCGCTGCTGCTGCGGGATGAAGCGGTGCAGCGCGCGCGAGAAAGCCAGCACGAAGGACAGGATGTGCGCGCTGATGTGGTCGTTGAAGATGCCGCGCACGTTGGTCACGGTCAGGCTGTGGTCGACCAGCTCGGGGAAGAAATAGCCGGTGGGCGGTGCAGCCAGCGGCGAGTGCAGCCAGCGCAGGCGCGGCGCGGCCGCCAGCAGCGCGGGCGTGAGCGTGCCCACGGCCGCGTCGGCCTGGGCGATGGCCGCCAGGGCCTCGTCGTGGGTCTCGGCGACGACGATCTTCAGCTCGGGCAAAGCCGCGCCCAGCCGCTGGGCCCAGTCGCGGGTGGCGGGGATCTGGGGCGGAAGCATCAACAGGGTGGTCGGCATGGCGGCTTACTCCAGCTTGATGCCGGCCTGCTTGATCACCTTGCCCCACTTGTCGTTCTCCTGGCGCAGGAAGGCGGCGTAGCCGTCGGGCGTGCCGCCCACGGGCGAGACGCCGCTGGCGGCCATGCGGTCCAGCAGTTCCTTGCTCTTGAGCGCGGTGTTCATCGCGGCGTTGAGCTTGTCGATGCGCGCCTGCGGCGTGCCCTTGGCGACGTGCAGGCCGACCTGCGTGGTGGCTTCGTAGCCGGGGTAGCCGGACTCGGCGATGGTGGGCACGTCGGGGTAGGCGGAGACGCGCTTGGGGCCGGTGAGCGCGAGGATGCGCAGCTTGCCCGACTTGACCTGTGGGTCGGCGAAGGAGACCGAGGCCACCATGAAGTCGATCTGACCGGTGAGCAGGTCCAGCACGGCGGCGGACTCGCCCTTGTAGTGCACGGTCCCGATGTCCAGCCCGGCCGCGATCTTGAACAGCTCGCCGGCCAGGTGGTTGGAGGTGCCGTTGCCCGGCGTGCCGTAGAACATGCCGCCCGGCTTGCCCTTGGCCTTGCCGACCAGCGCGGCCAGGTTGGGCGCGCCTTTTTCGGCGTTGACGAGGATGGTCTGCTCGATGCGCAGCACGTGGCCCACGGGCGGCAGGTCGGTGGCGACCTTGTAGGGCAGCTTGGCGTCCATCAGCGGCAGGATCACGGTGCTGCCGGTGGCGCAGAAGCAGATCGAATAACCGTCGGGCGCGGAGCGCGCCACGTTGCCGGTGGCGATGGAGCCGCCGGCGCCGGGCATGTTTTCCACCACCACCGTCTGGCCCAGGGCCTTGGCCATTTCACCGCCCACGAGGCGGCCGAACAGGTCCATGGTGCCGCCCGCGGCGAAGGGCACCACGAGGCGCACGGGCTTGTTGGGGAAGTCGTCCGCCTGGGCGTGCGCGGTGGCGGTGCCCAGCGCGAGGGCGGCGCCGGCCAGCGCGCCGAGCAGGGAACGTTGAACTGATGTCATGAATGTCTCCGGGTCTCGATGGAAGAAAGGGGAATGGATCGATGATTCCCGAGTGGCTCCAGAGGTGTCAACGAAACTCGGCCCGCTTTCCGGCAGGCAGAAAACGGCCGCGTTCGCATTGCCTCGCGGGTGCGGACCGGGTGATGATCACCGCATTCCCGATCCATTCCACGCACCCTTCATGCCATCCACGCCCGCTCCTTCGTCCCCCGGTGTCCGTCCGCGCAGCTTCGCGGCCTTTCTCGACCATCCCGCGCTCACTGTCGCGGGCAACCGCCACCGGCGCATGCGCGCGCAGAACCTCATCGTGGAGTGGATCGAGGCAGGCACCGAGCCCTTCGACGTCGAGAGCACGGCCGAGATGCTGCTGGTCTTTCCCGATGCGGGCGCGGTCATCTCGCCAGCCGGGCAGGGGCCCAGCGTGGTGGTGCCCAACGCGGGCAGCGTGTGCGTGCTGGCCGCCGGCCGCTCCAGCGTGCGGCTCGCCGCGCCCGGCACCTGCGCGGTGATCGCCTCGAACCGTCCCGACATCGAGCCCGCCACGGTGCTCAACGAGGCTGCGTATGCCGAGCCGGACGCGCGCATCAAGCCCACCGGCCGCCCCTTCCGCCGCAAGCCCGGCGCGCCGCTGGTGCAGGTGTTCGACATGGCCCAGGTGCCAGCACCGGCCGACAACCCGCGCCTGAAGATGCTGCAGACCGACACGCTGAGCATCAACTGGGTGTCGTACCACGGCGTGCGCGACCGCAAGGCCTTGAGCCCGCACAGCCACGGCGACCTGGAGCAAGGCTCGCTCGCGCTGGCGGGGAATTTCGTCCACCACCTGCGGGTGAACTGGGGCAAGGACGCCAACCTCTGGCGCGACGACGAGCACCTGGCTGCGCCATCGCCCTCGCTGGTGGTGGTGCCGGTGGACCTGGTGCACACCACCGAGGGCGTGGGCGACGGCCACCACCTGCTGCTCGACCTGTTCAGCCCGCCGCGCGAGGACTTCATCGCGCGCGGCTGGGTGCACAACGCCGGCGACTACAGCGCCAGCGCGGCGTCCGCGTGAACGCGCACCACGGTTGGCGGCGCGACACGCGCGAGCCGGCGGTGGCGCTGCCGCCGCTGTCGTGCGACTGCGCGGTCCATGTCTTCGACCCCGCGCGCGTGGACCTGCTGCTGCCCGGCCGCCGCTACGAGCCACCGGTGGCCTGGCTCGACGAGCTGCGCACACTGCACGAGCGGCTGGGCGTGCAGCGCGCGGTGCTGGTGCAGCCCTCGGTGTACGGCAACGACCACGCGGTGCTGCTCACCGCCTTGCGCGCGGACCCGGCGCGCTACCGGGGCGTGGCCCTGCTCGACGACAGCGTGTCCGACGCCGCCTGCGAAGAGCTGCATGCGGCGGGTGTGCGCAGCGCGCGCTTCAACATCCTCTCGCGCTTCGGCGCGGCCTTCGACACCACGGCCTTCCGCCGCCAGGTGCGCCGGGCCGAGGCCCTGGGCTGGAGCATCTCGCTGCACGCCACCGCCGACGAACTGGCGGCGCACGCGCGCCTGCTGCTGGACATCCGCGCCGAGGTGGTGGTGGACCATCTTGCCTACCTGAACCCGGGCGACCTCGACGGCGAGGGCTTCCGCTTCCTGCGCGAGGCCGTCACGCGCGGCCACTGGTGGGTGAAGGTTTCGCGCGTGGACCACCGGTTCGCACCGCCTTACGACGACGCGGTCGAGTTGATCCGCCGGGTGGTCGCCCTCAACCCCTGGCGCATGCTGTGGGCCACCGACTGGCCGCACCCGCTGTACGACGTGGCCACGACCACCATGCCCAACGACGCCGACCTGGTCGAGCTGCTCGCGCGCGCCGTGCCCGACGCGGCCCTGCGCGAGCAGATCCTGGTCCACAACCCCGCCCGCGTGTTCGGTTTCTCCGACGCCTGATCCCCCTTCCCGAGAAGACCCCGCCTGATGAACGCCCAACGAAACGAACCCGTCCTGATCTGGGAACGCGTGATGCCCGACGACCCCAGCATTCCCTGGCTGCGCGAGCAAGGCTTCGACGTGCGCCTGGGCAAGCCCAACCACGACCCCGGCTACCGCCGCCACCTGGAGGCCGACTTCATCGCCGACGCCCAGGGGTGCCGGGGCGTGCTGATTTCCGGCGGCATCCGCGTCACGCGCGAGGTGATGGCCGCCTTGCCCGGCCTCAGGGTGATCAGCAAGATCGGCGTCGGTGTGGACACGGTGGACGTGGCGGCCGCGAGCGACCTGGGCATTGCCGTCTGCAACACGCCCGGCGGCAACGACTCCGTGGCGGTGGCCGAGCACGCCATGACCCTGCTGCTGGCGCTGCGCAAGCAGCTGCATGTGTGGACCCGCGGCTACCTGCAGGGCGGCGGCTGGCGCAGCCCCCAGGTGTTCGCCGGCGGGCTGGACGGCAGCACGCTGGGCATCGTGGGCTTTGGCCGCATCGGCCGCGCGCTGGCGCAGCGCGTGGTGGGCTGGAACGTGCGCGTGCTGGTGCACGACCCGCTGGCCCGCGACCTGCCCGCGGGCGTGCAAGCCGTGGGCATGGACGAGCTGCTGGCGCAGAGCGACGCGGTGTCGCTGCATTGCCCGGCCTTGCCCGGCGACCGCCCGCTGCTCGATGCGGCGGCGCTGGCGCGCCTGAAGCCCGGCGCCGTGCTGATCAACACGGCGCGCGCCACGCTGGTGGATGCGCTGGCGCTGATCGCCGCGCTGGACGCCGGCACGCTGGCCGGCGCGGCCTTCGACGTGTTCGACCCCGAACCCCCGGCGCGCGACGACCCCTTGCTCGCCCACCCGCGCGTGCTGAGCACGCCGCACGTGGCCTCGTGGACCTGGGAGGGCTTCTTCGGCCGCCGCCAGCAGGCTGCCGACAACCTCGCGAAGGTGGTGCGCGGTGAAGCGGGCGCCGCCATCGTCAACGCCACGCCCTGACTCTTTTCCCGGAATTCTTCTGACATGTACATCGACCTCGACACCGCGACCGACTTCAAGCGCTCCCTCTTCAACGCCATCGTCGCGCCCCGGCCCATCGGCTGGATCAGCACCGTGAGCGCGGACGGCCGCGTCAACCTCGCGCCGTTCTCGCACTTCAACCTGGTGTCCACCGCGCCACCGGTGGTCATGTTCTCGTGCAACGCGCCCGACGACCGCGAGGTGAAGGACACCATCGCCAACGTGCGCGCCACGGGCGAGTTCGTCACCAACCTCGTGACCTGGGACCTGCGCGAGCAGATGAACCTGTCCTCGTTCAACGCGCCTCACGGCACCGACGAGTTCGAGATAGCCGGCCTCGAGAAGGCCGCCAGCCACAAGGTGCGGCCACCGCGCGTGGCGGCCTCGCCCGCCTGCATGGAATGCCAGCTGCTGCAGATCGTGAACATCGAGCCCGTCGGCCCCGGCGACACCTTCAGCAACGTGGTGTTCGGCCGCGTGGTGGCGCTGCACCTGGACGACCAGTTCATCGAGCCCAGCGGGCGCTTCGACGTGGTGCGCACCCGCCCGCTCACGCGCCTGGGCGGCAACCAGTACGCCTCCACCGGGCCCATCGTCGAGCTGGGCCGGCCCAACCCGCCCCGGGCCTGAGGCCTCAGCGCACCGCCACGCGGTGCACCGCGACGCGGGTGGCCGGCAGGGGCCGCGTGGGCACGATGTCGGCCAGCGTGACGCCGTCGAGCCGCGCCAGGAAATCCTGCAGGGCGCTGTGCAACACGCCGGTCAGGGCGCAATCGCCCGTGCGCACGCAGGTGTTGCCGCTGGAGAAACACTCGACGAGGTGGAAGTCGGGCTCCATGTCGCGCACCACCTCGCCCAGACCGATCTCGTGCGGGGCGCGGGCCAGCCGCATGCCGCCGCCCTTGCCGCGCACGGTCTCGATCCAGCCCAGCAGACCGAGGTGGTGCGTGACCTTCATGAGGTGGGCTTCGGAGATGCCATGGGCCTGCGCGGCCTCGGCGATGGTGCACAGGCGATCCGGCTGCTGCGCGAGGTACATCAGCAGCCGCAGGGCGTAGTCGGTCATGGTGGTCAGGCGCACGGCGGGCCTCCGTCGAGCACGAGGTCGGCGGGCACCTCGTCCGGGCTGTTGCTCAGCTGGTAGCCGTACCAGAGGCTTTGCGCGATGCGCTGCGCCATGGCGAAGGCCTGCTCGCCCATGGCGCGGTTGGGCAGGGCGCCGGTGGTCTCGTGAAAGAGGGCCAGCCAGCGCTGGAACAGGGCCGGGGTGAGGCCGGGCAGGGCCGCGTGGCGCGGCATGGGCGCGCCGGTGAAGCGGCCGGTGCGGCGCAGGATGGAGGACCAGAAGTCCACCAGCTGCGCGAGGTGGTTGTCCCAGTCGTGGATGTGGGCGTTGAAGATGGGGCCGAGCACCTCGTCGCGCCGCACCCGCGCGTAGAACGCATGGACCATGCTCGAAACCTCTTCCTCGGTGCAGACCGCCATGACGCCCATGATGTTTCCCGTGCACGGACCCCGCACCCTCGGCGCGCAAAAAGATCCACCTAGAATCAATCTTATGGGAGATCGGGCACCCCCGCGTGCGCCAGGGCCGCCAAAGCGGCGCTTCCTTGATCCATCTCAAGACTTCCGGAGACCCGATTGAACCCCGATGGCCAGCCTCCCGTCGCGCGCTTCGAAGGCGCCATCCGTTTCCTCGCGGCGTTCTGGCCGGCGCCGGTGCGCGTCGATGCCCACGAGCGCTGGCGCAGCGTGGCAGGGGCGGGCCTGGGCATCCTGTTCACGGCCCTGGTGAGCCGCTGGTGGGCGGGGGCGAATGCCATGGGTCCCTGGCTGGTCGCGCCGCTGGGCGCGAGTGCCGTGCTGGTGTTCGCGCTGCCCGCGAGCCCGATGGCGCAGCCCTGGTCGGTGGTGGGCGGCAACACGCTCTCGGCACTGGTGGGCGCGGCCTGCGCCATGCTGGTGCCCGACCCGGCCTGGGCGGCGGCGCTGGCCGTGGCGGCGGCGATCGCGCTCATGTTCGCGCTGCGCTGCCTGCACCCGCCGGGCGGCGCGACCGCGCTGCTGACCTCCTTGGGCGCGGTGGGTTTCCATTTCGCGGCTTTCCCGATGTTCGTGAACTCGCTGCTGCTGGTGGTGGCGGGTGTGGTCTACAACAGCCTGAGCGGGCGGCGCTACCCGCACGCCCAGGTGCGGGCCACGCACGAGCCGACCGCCGCGCCGGCCCGCTTCAGCGCGGCCGACCTGGACGCGGCCCTGGCGCACTACAACCAGGTGCTGGACGTGAGCCGCGACGACCTGGAGGAGCTGCTGCACCACGCCGAGTCGGCGGCCTACCAGCGCAACTTCGGCAGCCTGCGCTGCGGCGACATCATGACGCCCGAGCCGATCGCGGTGTCCTTCGGCACCCCGTTGCGCGAGGCCTGGGGCCTGATGCGCCAGCACCGCATCAAGGCGCTGCCGGTGGTGGATCGGGCGCGGCGCATCGTGGGCATCGTGACGGTGTCGGACTTCATGCGGCACGCCGAGCTGGACCGGCACGAGGGCATCGGCGACCGCTTCCGCGCGCTGATGCGGCGCAGCGGCACGGTGCATTCGGACAAACCGGAGGTGGTGGGCCAGTTGATGACGCGCGAGGTGCGTGTGGCCAGCATCCACCGGCACGTGAGCGAGCTGGTGCCGCTGTTCTCGGAAGGCGGGCACCACCACATTCCCATCATCGACACCGAGCGCCGGCTGGCCGGCATCATCACCGAGTCGGACCTGGTCAGGGCGCTGCACCAGGTGGCGCGGCCGGCGGACTGAGCATCAGCGCGGCGGCGTGCCGCGCGGCGATCCATTCCTCGTTGGTCGGCTCGACGGCCACCGCCACCGCGCTGCCGGGTGCGGAGATGAGCGCGGCGTTGGCTTCGTTGGCCGCCTCGTCCAGGGCCAGACCCAGGAAGCCCAGGTCGCGGCAGATGCGGCGGCGCATCTCGGCGCTGTGCTCGCCCACGCCGGCCGTGAACACCAGCAGATCCAAGCCGCCGAGCACGGCCACCAGCGCGCCGATCTCGCGCACGATGCGCCGCACGTAGAGCGCCAGCGCGGCGCGCACGCGTTCGCCGGTGAGGTCGTCGCGGTCCTCCTCGGCGAACAGCCGGCGCGGTTCGGACGACACGCCCGACACACCCAGCAGGCCCGACTCGTGGTACAGCACGCGGCCCACGTCTTCCAGACTGAGCTTCTCGATCTCCATCAGGTAGATCACCGCGCCGGGATCGAGCGAGCCGGTGCGCGTGCCCATCATCAGGCCGTCCAGCGCCGAGAAGCCCATGGTGGTGGCCAGGCTGCGCAGGCCTTGCAGCCCGCACAGGCTCGCGCCGCTGCCCAGGTGCGCGGCGATCACCCGGCCCTTCGCCAGCTCGCCATACCGCTCGGGCAGCGCCACCGAGAGGTACTCGTAGGACAGGCCGTGAAAGCCATAGCGCCGCAGACCCCGTTCCCAGGCCGCGTAGGGCAGGGGCAGCATCTGCTCGACCTGGGGCAGGGTGTGGTGGAAGGCGGTGTCGAAGCAGGCCACCTGCGGCAGCCGCGGGTCGCTGGCCAGCAGCACCTGGATCGCGTCGAGCGCGAAGGGCTGGTGCAGCGGCGCCAGCGGGATGTAGCTTTGAAGATCGGCCAGCACGGCCGCGTCCACGCGCACCGGGTCGAAGTACTGGCGGCCGCCGTGCACCACGCGGTGCGCCACCGCGCGCAGTGGCGTGGCGCCCAGGTGGGCGCGCACGCGGCGCAGGATGTGCGCCAGGGCCTCGTGGTAGGGCTGTGCGGGGTCCAGTGCCAGCGCGGTCTCGGGGGTGTCGGTGTCGGCGGTGGTGGGCTGCGGCGCGCCGATGCCGCGCACCTGGCCTTTCCAGGCCGGCTCGCGCGGCACGGTGGGGCCGCTGGCGTCGAAGAGGGCGAACTTGATGCTGGACGAACCCGCGTTGAGCACGAGCACCATGCCGCTCATGGTCGGCTGACCCGGTAGCGGTGCGCCAGCAGCACGGCGATGGCGCACGAGGCCAGGCGCGTGGCGCGCGAATCCGCGCGGCTGGTGAGCACGATGGGCACGCGCGCGCCGATGGCGATGCCCGCACTGGCCGCATGGCCCATGAACTCGAGCTGCTTGGCGAGCATGTTGCCGCTTTCCAGGTCGGGCACGACCAGCACGTCGGCACGGCCGGCCACGGGCGAATCGATGCCTTTGACGCGCGCGGCCTCGGGCGAGATGGCGTTGTCGAAGGCCAGCGGGCCATCGAGCAGGGCGCCGGTGATCTGGCGGCGGTCGGCCATCTTGCACAGGGCGGCGGCGTCCAGCGTGGCGGGCATGCGCGGGTTGATGGTCTCCACCGCGGCGAGGATGGCCACGCGTGGCAGGTCGATGCCGATGGTGTGGGCGAGTTCGATCGCGTTGCGCACTATGTCGGCCTTTTCCTCCAGGGTGGGCGCGATGTGGATGGCCGCGTCGGTGATGATGAAGGGCCGGGGGTAGGCGGGCGTCTGCATCAGGTAGCAGTGGCTCAGGCGGCGCTTGGTGCGCAGGCCGGCCGAGGCGGGCAGCACGGCACCGAGCAGTTCGTCGGTGTGCAGACTGCCCTTCATGAGCGCCTCGACCTCGCCGCGCCCGGCCAGTTCGGCGGCGCGCGCGGCCGCCGCGTGGCTGTGCGGCACGTCCTCGATGCCCAGGCCCGAGAGGTCCAGGCCGGCTTGCGCGGCCAGTTCTTCCAGCCGCGCTCGCGGCGCGACCAGCACCGGCTCGATCAGGCCGGCGTCTCGCGCATCGAGCGCGCCTCGCAGGCTGAGTTCGTCGCAGGGGTGCACCACCGCGACGCGGATGGCACCGAGCGCGCCGGCCTGTGCCAGCAGGCGGGGCAGGCCTTCGGGGGTGAGTTGCACGCCGTGGGCTGGCGGGGTGTCGGGGAGCTTCATGTCAGGCGGGTCCTGGTGCGGGAAGGCGGGGCCATGGAGATGATGGCATGCGCTCCCGCCATGGAGGCACCTCCCTAATGCCACCCGAGGGCATCGAGGCCGCCAGCGGGGTGGCTGTGGTATGTTCGTTTCGCCGCCTGGGTGGGGTGTTCTCGCAGGGAACAACGGGCGGCACCGGTACTTTCTACAGCCAGTCCAACATGCCTTCATCGCTGCGAAATGTCCCGATGACCAAGCCTTTTTCACGCCACTGGCGAAGCCTTGTTTCCGTGGCCGCTCTGCTCGCGCTGAGCGCACCGGCCTTGGCGCAGGGGCTGGACTATGCGCAGGCCCTGCAACAGGCGCAAGAGGCGTCCGGCCAGGTGCGCAACGCGCGCATGGACGTGCAGGCCAAAGACCTCAAGGCCGAGGCCCTGGCCCACCTGGGGGGCCCGGCCCTGTCGCTCTCGGGCTTTTCGGGCCGGGTCGCCACCACCTTCAACCTCGACACCTCGCCGCTGGCCAATGCCGCGGGCTCGCTGGGGTCGGTCGTGCCCGGCGGCCTGTCCATTCCGCCCATTCCCAACGCGGTGTCGGTGAACCGCACCTTCAACCTGCATTCCCTGGGCCTGAGCGCCAACTGGCCGATCTACACCGGCGGCCGGCTCGAAGCCATCCATGGGCTGGAAGCGGGCAAGGCCGACGAGGCCCGGGCCGAGGCCCGGGACGTCGAAGACAAGATGTCGACCACCGTCGCCCAGCGGTATTTCTCGCTGCAGCTCGCCACGCACGCGGTGCAGTTGCGCAGCGCGGCGGCCAAGGGCATCGCCGACCACCAGCGCGCCGCGCAGCGCCTGGAGGCGACCGGCCTGATCGCGACCGCCGAGCGGCTCAAAGCCGACGTGGCGCTCGACGGCGCGCGGCGCGACCTGGCCAGGTCGCAGAGCGACCTCGAGATCGCGCAGGTGGCGTTGACGCGCCTGCTGGGCGCGGCCTCGCCCGCGCCGCTGACCACGCCGCTGTTCGTCAACTCGGCATCGGTGGGCACGCTGCAGTCCTTCATCGACGCGGGGCTCGCCCACAACCCCGCCTGGGACAAGATCGCGAGCAAGCGGACTCAGGCCGACCAGGCCCTGAAGCTGCAGACCGGCGGCCAGCTGCCGACGGTGCTGGCGATCGGCAACTACAACTTCAACCGCAGCAGCGACAAGCTGGTGCAGCCCAACTGGGCGGTGGGCATCCTGGTGTCGGTGCCACTGATCGACCGCATCGACCGGGGCAAGATGAAAGAGGCCGCCATCCTTGATCAACAGCGCGTGAGCGCCCTGGAGGAGCAGGCGCAGCGCGACGTACCGACCCTGATCGAGAGCCAGTGGCGGGCCTTGCAGAATGCCCGCGCGCAGTTCTTGTCGATGGATTCGACCATCCGCCTGGCCCGCGAGAACCTGCGCCTGCAGACGGTGTCGTTCCAGCAGAGCCAGAGCACCTCGCTGGACCTGACCGATGCGCGCCTGAACCTGCTCAAGGTGGACACCGAGCGCGTGCAGGCCGCCTACGACTACGTCATGGCCCTGGCCCGCCTGCTGGAGGCCAGCGGCCAACCCCAGCGCCTGGCCGAATTCGCGCAGAACGCCGACATCAAGATCGCTCCCCCAGCCGAGTAAGCCCATGCCCATGCCCTCCCAAGTCCAGCGCGTCCTTCTCGCCATCCTCGGTGTGGCCGTCGTCGCCTTCCTCGCGTGGGGGCTGTGGAAGGCCTTCACGCCGCAGCCGCTGCCGCTGCAGGGCCAGATCGAGGCGCAGGAGATCAATGTGTCGTCCAAGGTGCCTGGCCGCGTCGGCACGGTGCATGTGCACCTGGGGCAGACCGTGAAGGCCGGCGATCTGCTGTTCGAACTCGACAGCCCGGAAGTGGCCGCCAAGATCGCCCAGGCGCGCGCCGCCGAGGCGGCGGCCTCGGCCGTGGCCGCCAAGGCCAATGCCGGTGCGCGGCCGGAGGAGGTCGAGGCCGCGCGCCTGAACTGGGAGCGCGCCAAGACCGGCGCGCAACTGGCCAAGACCACCCACGACCGGGTGCAGACCATGTTCGCCGAGGGCATCCTGTCCGGGCAGAAGCGCGACGAAGCCCTGGCCCAGTGGCGGGCGGCCCAGCAGCAGGCCGATGCGGCGCGGGCGCAGTACGAGATGGCGCGCAAGGGCGCGCGCCCGGAAGACAAGGCGGCCGCCCAGTACCAGGCCCAGCAGGTCGGCGGCGTGCTGTCGGAAGCGGAGGTGGCGCTGGCCGAGACGCGCATCACGGCGCCCGCCGCCGGTGACGTGAGCAAGATCCAGATCCAGCCCGGCGAGATCGCACCGCAGGGCTTCCCGGTGATCACCCTGGTCAACCTGCAGGACGTGTGGGCGGTGCTGCAGGTGCGCGAGGACGCGATGGCGGACTATGCGGTGGGCAGCCGGCACACCGCCGAGGTGCCGGCGCTGCGGCGCAGCATCGAACTGGTGGTGTCGTCGGTGGGCGTGCTGCCCGACTTCGCCACCTGGCGCGCCGCGCGACCGGGTGGGACCGATCTGCGCACCTTCGAGATCCGGCTGCGCCCAGCCAGTCCGGTGGCGCAGCTGCGACCGGGCATGAGCGTGGTCTTCCCCGCACCCTGAGCCCGCCCGTGGAGACCACCGCCAACGCGACCGGCTTCGGCCCCGTGGTCCGGCGCGAGTGGCAACGCTTGCGGCGCGATGCCTGGGACCTGGGCATGCTCACCTGGATACCGCTGGGCGTGTGCCTGCTCATCTGGTGGATGTTCGCCGCCGGCATCGCGCGCGACCTGCCGATCGTCGTGATCGACCGGGACCAGTCGAGCCTGTCGCGCTCGCTGCTGCGCCTGGTGGACGGGTCGCCGGGGGTGCGTGTGGCGGCGGCGGTCGGGAGCGAAGCCGAGGCCACGGCCTGGCTGCGCGAGCGCCACGCCTATGGGCTGCTGGTCGTTCCGGCCTCGTTCCAGCACGACATCGGGGCCGGGCGCTCGGCCACCGTGTCCTGGTTCTACAACGGGCAGTTCTCGGTGCACGCGGGCGGCCTGACCCGCGACGTGCGCACCGCCGTCTCCACGCTGAGCGCCGGCATCGAGATCACGGCGCGCGGCAAGCGCGGCGCCTCGGCGGCGCAGGCCGCGGAGCAGTTCGAGCCGATCCGCCTGCGGCTGGGCACGCTGTACAACGAGAACGCGAACTACGAGTCCTTCCTGGTGCTCGCGCTGATCCCGTCCATGCTGCAGATCTTCGTGGCGCTCGCGGCCATCACCGCGGTCGGCCGCGAGCTGCGCGCGGGCAGCGTGCCGCAGTGGCTGGAGAGCGCGGGAGGCCGCTGGGGCACGGCGGTGGCCGGCAAGCTGGTGATCCCCGCGCTGGCTTTTGCCGTGCAGGCGGTGTTGTTCGTGGTGTTCTTCGGCTTCGTGCGCGGGTGGGCGATCGAAGGCAGCGGCGCGATGATCGTCGTCGGCCTGTGGCTGTTGATCGCCGCCTACCTCGGTCTCGGCCTGCTCATGATCGCGGTCACCCTCACGCTGCGCAACGCCTTGTCGGCGGCGGCCTTCGTCACCGCGCCGGCCTTTGCCTTTTCGGGCCAGGGCTATCCCCTGAGCGCCATGCCGCCGCTGGCGCGCGCCTGGGCCGAAGCGCTGCCCTTGACCCACTACCTGCAGCTGCAGGGCAAACACTGGCTGGCCGGCGCGCCCTGGACCTATGGCGTGGGCGATGCCCTGGTCCTGCTCGGCTTTGCGGTGGTGGCCGGCGGCGCCGGGCTGCTGATCCTGAAGCAGCGGGCGGGCCAACCCTCGGCCTGGGGGCGCACATGAGCGGCCGTCCATCGCCGGGGCCCGCCAGCCTGATCGGCAGTTTCGTGGCGACCTGGCGCGCCATGCTCGGCGATGTCGGCGCCATCATGCTGCTGTTCGTGGGCGGCATCGTCTACTCGTTTTTCTATCCGCTGCCTTATTCGCGCGAGAGCGTGCAGCAGGTGCCGGTCGCGGTGGTCGACCAGGACCTCAGCGCGATCTCCCGCCAGATCACCCGTTACGTCGCGGCGCACCCCGCCGTGGACATTCGACGGGTCACGCCCGACCTTCGCGAGGCGCAGGACCTGCTCTGGAAGAACGAGATCGCCGGTGTGCTGATGATCCCGCCCGGGCTGGAGAGCAAGGTGCTGAGCGGTCGCCGGGCGGAGGTCGACATCAGCGGCAACGGCGTGTACATGATGATGAACAAGGTGGCGCTCAACGGCCTGGCCGAGGCCGTGGGCACGGTCTCGGCCGGCATCGAACTCAAGCGGCTGGCGGCCAGCACGCCCTCGGCCGCCCAGGCCATGGCCCAGCGGCAACCGGTCAACGTCAATGCGGTGGCTCTTTTCAACGTGCGCGAAGGCTATGGCGCCTACATCGTGCCTGGCGTGGCGGTGCTGATCATCCAGCAGACGCTGCTGCTGGCGATCACGCTGCTGTTCGGCACCTGGCGCGAGCGCGGCGCCTTTCCGGTGCGGCGCAGCAGCGCCGCCTATTTCGGCATGCTGCTGGCCTTCGCCACCGTGGCCTTTGCCAACAGCCTGTACTTTTTCGGCTTCGTGCTGTGGTGGCAGGACTACCCCCGGGCGGGCAATTTCGGCGGCCTGCTGCTGTTCGCGGCCCTGTTCGCGCTCTGTGTCGCGGCGCTGGGCATGCTGCTGGGCAGCCTCTTTCGCACGCGCGAGCGCAGCGTGCAACTGCTGCTGTGCACGGCCTTGCCGTTCATGTTCCTCACCGGCCTGTCGTGGCCGGTGGAAGCCCTGCCACCGGCGTTGCAGGCCTTGCGCTGGCTCGTGCCCTCGACCGCCGGCGTGCAGGGCTTCATCGCGCTGAACCAGCTGGGCGCGGGCCTGGCCCAGGTGGCGGCGGAGGCCGCCGCGCTGGCCGCCGTGTGCCTGGTGTCGACGGCGGCGGGCCTGTGGCGCTGGCGCGCCGAGGACCGTTTGGTATCTTCCAAGGTCTGAACCCGACGGCCCGCTCCGCGTGCCGGTCACCTTGAAAGGAGCTTTCGCGTGAGCACACCCGCCACCCCGCGCCACATCCTGCTGGCCACCGACCTGAGCAGCCGCAGCGACCGCGCCCTGGACCGCGCCGTGCGCCTGGCGCGCGAGTGGGACGCGCGCCTGGTCGCGCTGACGGTGGTCGAGCCCGAGCCGGCCGAGGCGCCCACCTCGGTGCTGTCGCGCGCATCGGGCCTGAGCGGCGGCACCGCGCGCCGGGCGATGGTGGAGCAGCGGCTGCGCGCCGATCTCGCGGGCGAGGACGGTGACCTGCCGCTGGTGCCCCGGGTGGAGCAGGGCGCCGTGACCGACACCGTGCTCACCGTGGCCACGGCCGAGGGCAGTGGCCTGATCGTGACCGGTGTGGCGCGCAACGAGGCGCTCAGCCGCGTGGTGCTGGGCTCGACGGTGGATGCCCTGGCGCGCCGCTCGCCCGTGCCTTTGCTCGTGGTGCGCAACCGGCCGCGCGCGACCTACAGCCACGTGATCGTGGCCAGCGATTTTTCGCCCGCGTCGCGCCACACCCTGCGCACCGCCGCCGCGCTCTTTCCCCAGGCGGAGCTCACGCTGTTCCACGCGTTCGACAACCCGTACCCCGCGATCGGCGGCGTGGACACCACCAAGGTGCGCGCCGACGGCCTGGCCCAGGCCGAACGCGAGGCCGAGGCCTTCATCCAGTCGTGCGAACTGCCCGGCGATGTGGGCCTGCGCCTGCGCACCTGGCTGGAGCATGGCGACACGGGCCTGCTGCTGCACGCCCATGGGCTGGCGCACCCGGCGGACCTGGTGGTGCTGGGCACGCAGCAGCGCCGTGGAGTGCTCGGCCTGCTGCTGGGCAGCGTGGCGCAGCGCGTGCTGGAAATGGCCGAAAACGACGTGCTGGTGGTGCCACCAGAGGCCGCCTGAGTCCAGCGGCTCCGACGAACGGGCCCGTCTGGGGCGTCAGGACAACAGTTCGGGGCGTCCGGGTGGACCGGCCCGATACCGATATTTACACTGGTGGTGTCTGAACTTTCCGCGAGCGGTGCTGTCCATTCTGCGCCCCCACCACTCCCTGACCGCCTTGCACCCATTGCCCCACCGTTCATTGCGCTTCTCGCTGCCGCTGCAACTGGCCCTGGCCGGTGCGCTGGGCATCGGCTCCCTGGCCATCGCGCAGGCCGAAACACCCCCGCCTTCCCTGGCCCCGGCGACCCAGCAGCTGGCGGTGGCCGCGCCCGCGAGCCCGACCGTGGTGGTTCCCCCGGTCGCCCAGAAGTTGGCGGCGATCGACCCGCGCTGGAGTTCGAGTTTCGAGGCCTTCGCCGCCGCCGACCTGAAGCAGGCGCCGCAACCGGGCGGCGTGGTCTTCGTGGGCAGTTCGTCGATCCGCCTTTGGAACGACCTGGAGACCAGCTTTGCCGACCAGCCCGTGGTCATCAAGCGCGGTTTCGGTGGCTCGCAGCTGCTCGACTGTGTGAAGCTGGTGAACCGGCTGGTGCTGCCCTACAAGCCCCGCATGGTGGTGGTGTACGCGGGCGAGAACGACCTGTCCGAAGGCGCCACGCCGCGCGACGTGCTGGAGCGTTTCACGGCCTTCGTGCGCGCGGTCAAGGCCGAGCTGCCCGAGAGCCGCATCGCCTTCGTCTCCATCAAGCCCAGCCCGTCGCGCGCGGGCCTGATGGCGTCGGTGCGCGAGACCAACGAGCTCATCAAGGCCTACAGCGTGACCGAGCCGCAGCTGGACTTCATCGACGTGTTCTCTTCCATGCTCGGCGCCGACGGCCAGCCCCGCCCGGAGCTGTTCCTGGGCGACCGGCTGCACCTCAACGCCGAAGGTTATGCGCTGTGGCAGCGCATCATCGCCCTGCACCTGAAGGGCTGACGAGGCGGGCCGCGTTTTTCGCGGCGCGGCGATCCCGGCCGAGCGACACGCGGGCCACCACCCACAGGGCGTAGAAGCCCACGAACAGGATCAGCAGGTCCACCGACCAGGGCCTGGCGGGGTTCGTGGCGCCGAACACGGCCAGCGCCAGCAGGGCCACCACCAGGTGGGCGCAGAACACCGGCAAGGCCGCCTTGCCCAGGGTTTCCAGGGGCCGCCAGCGCGGCAGGTGCTGCTTGAGCCAGGGGCCGAAATGCATCACCAGCACCAGCAGGGCCAGCAGGTTGATCAGGCGCAATGGGCCGAGGTGCCATTTGTCGAACATCAGGTTGACCACCGAGCCATCGGGCATCGGCGTCTGTCCCACGGCGTGGCGCCAGAGGAAGGCGCAGGCCGCCAGGGCCAGGGCGGTGCGCACCATCCAGCGCGGAAAGCGCGTGGGGGTGTGGTCCGGGCGGCTGTGCTCGGTGCCCATCCACAGGCCCATGGTCCACAGGAACTGCCAGGCGAAGATTTCGAAGGCACCCATGTCGCGGTAGCGCACCGGCATGTCGAACCAGCCGAAGACCATCTGGTAGAGCGCCGGGCCCAGGCCGAACTGGGCGCCGAACCACAGCGCGAGGCTCAGCGCCATCACCGCGCGCCAGCCGTGCTCCCGGCCGTGCAGCAGCACCAGCGGGCTGAGCAGCATGAAGACGATGTAGATCGGCAGGATGTCCAGCAGCGCCGGGCTGTACAGCAGCAGGCCGGCGCTCAGGGTGGCGACCACCGGCCGTTCGAGGAAGAAGGCGAGCAGGTCGGTCACGGCGCCTTCGCGCAGCGCCAGGCCCAGGCCGGCGATGGCGGTGAAGGCGAACAGCACCAGGGCCAGCTGGCAGGCGTAGAGCTTGAGCGCGCGGTTGAAGAAGGCGTTTTTCATCGCCTCCGCGCCCTGCGTGTCGGCCTTGGTGGAATACACACGGCCGGCCATGTAGGCCGACAGCAGCACGAAGCCTTCGGCGGCCGACACATAGCCCAGCGGCTGACCCAGCGGGTCCGCGAGCTTCGTGGGCAGGTGGGTGAGGGTCATCAGCACGAGCATCAAGCCGCGCATGGCGTCCAGTTCCCACTGGCGATCGTCCTGGCTCATGGCGGTGGTGCGGGGGCAGGTGGCGTGCCTGCCAGATGACTCGATCCCTGATCGGGGCCGCAAAGCCTCGCAAAGTTCCCCGGTATGGGGAGGCGCGTCACTGCGCCTGGGAACGCGCGCGCCAGAAGACGCCGGGGCGCCGGCCGGCGCGCTCGCGCGCCTCCACCAGCATGGCCACCGCGAACAGGCCCGCGAACGCGGCCAGCAGCAGAGCGACGTCCGTGGTCCAGGGGCGCACCACCTGGGTCGAACCGAAGAAGGCGAGGGTGAACAGCGCGATCACGATGTGGGCGCAGAAGACCGACAGGGAGTGCCGCCCCAGCAGCTCCAGCGCGTGCGGGCGCGGCAGCACGCGCACCAGCCAGGGGCCGGCGGCCATGAGCAGCACGAAGACGCTGGCGAAGTTCAGCACGCGCATGGGCCCGAGCGACCATTTGTCGAGCAGCAGGCCCACGGCGGGCAGCCAGGGCAGCGGGTCCTGGCCCGCGATGTGGCGCCACGCCAGCATGGCCCCGGCGTACACGGCCGCCGGCGCCAGCACCCAGCCCGGCAGGCGCGGCCAGGGCTGTTCGCGCGCGCCCAGCCACAGGCCCGCGACCCACAGGGCCTGCCAGGCCAGCCAGTGGAAGGCGCCCATGTCCTTGTACGGGATGGGCAGGCCGGTCAGCGCCACGACCAGGTCGTGCACGCCCCGGCCCAGGCCCCACTGTTCGCCCAGCCAGAGCAGGCCGCTGACGGCCAGCACGCCGAGCCAGCCGTGTCGCAGGCCGTGGCGCAGCAGCCAGGGGCTGGCCAGCATCATGAAGATGTAGAGCGGCAGGATGTCCAGCAGCGGCGGGTTGTGCAGCAGCAAGGCGGCACCGACCACGGCGGCCTGCGGGTCGATGAAGAAGAATTCGAGCAGGCCGGTGACGCCGCCCTGCCGGTTGAACACCCCGAGCCAGGCGATGACGGTGAAGGCCAGCAGCAGCAGGCCCAGCTGGCAGAGGTAGAGCTTGAGCGCCCGTTCATGGAAGGCGGCCTGCATGGCGGGCAGGCCATCGCGCCGGGCGCGGCGGCCGTAGACGCGGCCGGCCATGAAGGCCGAGAGGAACACGAAGCCCTCGGCCGCCGAGACAAAGCCGAACGGCTGGCCCGATGGCAACGAGTACATCGTCGGCATGTGGGTCAGCGTCATCAGGACGAGCATCAGGCCCCGCAGGGCGTCGAGCTCCCAGCGGCGTTGCGGGGCGTGTGGCATCAGGGAAAACCAGTAGAACCCGCGATCATGCCAGAGGGGCGCTGCGGCGGGCCCGCCAGGCCTGCAGAAAACCCCAGGACAGGCCGAGCACGGCCGCCAGCAGCGAGGCCAGCAGCACGCCCAGCTTGGCGGCGCCGAGCAACTGGGCATCGTCGAAGGCCAGCGTGGCGATGAAGATGGACATGGTGAAGCCGATGCCCGCCAGCAGGCCGACCAGGCCAACGCCGGACCAGGTCACGCCGTCGGGCAGGCGGCACAGGCCCAGGCGCACGGCCAGCCAGCTGGCGCCGAGCACGCCGAGCGGCTTGCCGAGCACCAGGGCCAGCACCACGCCCAGGGTGACGGCTTGCGCGCTGCCGGAGGCGAGGTCCACGCCGTCGAGCGTCACGCCCGCATTGGCCAGGGCGAACAGGGGCATCACAGCGTAGGCCACCCAAGGGTGCAGCGCCCTTTGCACGCGGGTCACCGGGGCCTCGCCGCGCAGGCGCACCGGCAGCACGGGTGTCATGAGGCCCAGCACCACGCCCGCCAGCGTGGGGTGCGCGCCGGTCTGCAGCAGGCCCAGCCAGAGCACGGCGCCGGGCACGACGTAGGCCCAGGCCGAGCCGATGCCGATGCGCTGCAGGCCCAGCACCATGAAGATGCCCAGGCCGGCCACCAACAGGCCGCTGAAGTCCAGCCCGCCCGAATAGAAGACCGCGATGATGAGCACCGCCACGATGTCGTCGATGATGGCCAGGGCCAGCAGCAGCACGCGCACGTTGCCTGGAATGGCGCGGCCGAGCAGGGCCAGAACGCCGACGGCGAACGCGATGTCGGTGGCGGTGGGCACGGCCCAGCCGCGCAGCGTGGTGGGGTCGGTGTTCAACGCGACATAGATCAGCGCTGGCACCAGCACCCCGCCCAGCGCGGCGGCCAGGGGCAGGGCGGCGAGCGGGAGGCTGGCGAGCGCGCCTTCGTGGATCTCGCGCCGGATCTCCATGCCCACGACCAGGAAGAACACCGCCATCAGGGCATCGTTGATCCAGAAGTGCAGCGATTGCACCGACACGTAGGGGCCGATGCCGAAGGTCAGGGGCGCATGCCAGAGCGCGTGGTAGCTGGCGGCGGCGGGCGAGTTGGCCCAGATCAGGGCGATGGCCGCCGCGAGCAGCAACACGACACCACTGACGGCTTCGATGTGGAGAAAACGGGAGAGGGCGGCGAATGCGCGGTCGGCAACAAGTTGGGCGCGCGGCAGGGTCTGCCGGGAAGGGGCTCGATTCATGGACGTATCAACTCCGCGCGGCGGCCCGACCAGCGCTTGAACCTGTTTCGCTGCGACAGGCAGCGCGAACACCCAGCCCTGTATTTTACCCGATGGGGTATGGGCCCTGGCCTACACTCGCCGCATGCCCGACACGCCCGTTTTCGACGACGCCCGCTTCATGC
The DNA here is from genome assembly GCF_058787875.1 of Hydrogenophaga sp. FW305-3-2-15-A-LB1. Taxonomy (NCBI): domain Bacteria; kingdom Pseudomonadati; phylum Pseudomonadota; class Betaproteobacteria; order Burkholderiales; family Comamonadaceae; genus Hydrogenophaga; species Hydrogenophaga sp. FW305-3-2-15-A-LB1. Next base: position 36,951 of record NZ_JBYTAE010000045.1, read on the forward strand.
GCCTGGCGCTGGCCGAAGCCCAAGCCGCGGCCCAGGCCGGTGAGGTGCCGGTGGGGGCGGTGGTGGTGAAGGACGGCCGCGTGATCGCCACCGGCCGCAACGCCCCCATCGACGGCCACGACCCTACCGCGCACGCCGAAATCGTCGCCTTGCGCGCCGCCGCGCAGGCGCTGGGCAACTACCGGCTCGATGGCTGTTCGCTCTACGTGACGCTGGAGCCGTGCGCCATGTGCAGCGGGGCCATGCTGCATGCGCGCCTGGCCCGCGTGGTGTTCGGCGCGGCCGACCCCAAGACCGGCGCGGCGGGCTCGGTGCTCGATCTGTTCGGGCATGCCCGGATCAACCACCAGACCACCGTGCAAGGCGGTGTGCTGGCCGAGGAGGGGGCGCAACTGCTGCGCGGTTTTTTCAAGGAGCGCCGAGTGAACCTGCATCCCTTGCGCGACGATGCCCTGCGCACGCCCGACGAGCGTTTCCAGAACCTTCCGGGCTACCCCTGGGCGCCGCGGTATGTGAGCGATCTGCCCGCGCTCGGCGGCCTGCGCCTGCACTACCTCGACGAAGGGCCGAAGGACGCGCCTACAACCTGGCTCTGCCTGCACGGCAACCCGGCCTGGAGCTACCTCTACCGCCACATGATCCCGGTGTTCCTGGCCAGCGGTGCGCGCGTGGTCGCGCCCGACCTGATCGGCTTCGGCCGCAGCGACAAGCCCAAGAAGGACGGCGCGCACTCGTTCACCTGGCACCGCCAGGTGCTGCTGGAATTCGTCGAGCGCCTCGACTTGCACAACGTGGTGCTGGTGGTGCAGGACTGGGGCGGGCTGCTGGGCCTGACCCTTCCCATGGCCGCGCCGCAGCGCTACCGGGGGCTGCTGGTGATGAACACCACGCTGGCCACCGGCGAGGCCCCGCTGTCGCCCGGCTTCGTGGCCTGGCGCAACATGTGCGCGCAGAACCCCGAGTTCGACGTGGCGCGCCTGTTCGCGCGCGGCAACCCGCAGATGTCACCGGCCGAATGCGCGGCCTACAACGCGCCGTTTCCGGATCGGGGTCACCGCGCCGCGCTGCGCGCCTTCCCGCCCATGGTGCCCGAGCACGCCGACGACGAGGGTGCGGCCATCAGCCGGCAGGCGCGGAACTTCTGGTCCCACGAATGGCGGGGGCAGAGCCTCATGGCCATCGGCCAGCAGGACCCGGTGCTCGGTGATGCCGTCATGCAGGCCCTGCACGCGCAGATCCGCCATTGCCCCGAGCCTCTTCGACTGCCGCAAGCCGGCCACTTCGTGCAGGAGCATGGCCAGTCCATCGCCGAAGCCGCCGTGGGCCATTTCGCGGCGCCCGCACCCGGATAATCGAGCCCTTTTTCGCCCAACACCATGAGCCACGGTCACACGCACACGCCCGCCTGCAGCCCCGATTGCAACCACAGCCACCACCACGGCACCAAGCACATCTACATCTACTCGCCCTCCAGCGCGGTGCGCGACAAGGCCGCGTTCCGCCGCGGCGTGGCGCGGCTCAAGGCGCTGGGCCACGAGGTCGAGATCGACGAGGCGGCGCTGAGCAGCCACATGCGCTTCGCGGGCGACGACGCCACGCGCCTGGCCGCCATCGAGCGCGCCACCGCCAGCGGCGCGAACGTGGCGCTGATTTCGCGCGGGGGGTATGGGCTCACGCGCATCGTGGGCGACCTGCCTTTCAAGAAGATCGCCAAGGCGATCGAGCGCGGCACCCAGTTCGTGGGCCTGAGCGACTTCACGGCGCTGCAGATGGCGGTGCTGGCCAAGACTGGTGCCGTCACCTGGGGCGGCCCGGCACTGGGCGAGGACTTCGGCGCCGAAGTGCCGGACGACATCATGGAAGCCTGCTTCGACGACCTGCTCGTGGGCCACGGTGAAGGCTCGGGCTGGCGGCTGCCGGTGTCGGACGCGAAGGCGGCCCCGCGCAAGGACGGCGAGGCAGCGCCGGTGTTCCGGCTGCGCGGCGCCACGCTGTGGGGCGGCAACCTCAACGTGATCTGCGCGCTCGTGGGCACGCCTTACCTGCCTCAGGTCAAAGGCGGCATCCTGTTCCTGGAGGACGCGAACGAACACCCGTACCGCATCGAGCGCCAACTCACGCAGTTGCTCAACGCGGGGATCATCGGCCAGCAGAAGGCGGTGCTGATGGGCTCGTTCAACCGCTTCAAGCTGGTGCCGGGTTACGACCGGGGCTTCAAGCTGCAGACGGTGATCGACTGGATGCGCACGCGCACGAAGACGCCGGTGTTCACGGGCCTGCCCTTCGGGCACGTGCCGACCAAGGTGTTGCTGCCCGTGGGGCGCAAGGTGGATCTGATGGTGGAAGGGCGCGATGCCCTGATCTACTGGGGCTGAAGGCCTTGCGGGGAGATCAGGACCTGCGCGAGCGGCCAGCGTCGATCAGGCTCTTGGGCACTAGGCCCTGGAACACCGGCGAGAGGCTTTGCACGCGGTGCACCGCGAGCGCCTCGCCGTGCAACTGGCTCAGCACGGCCACCATCTCGGCGCGTGCGAACCACAGGGCGTGAGCATCGTGCAGGTACTTCAGCTTGCGCGTGAGCTGTGGGTTGGCCTTGGCGCCTTCTTCGCCCAGCACCGCGAGCATGGCTTCGCGCACCGGCTCCAGGGACTCGGGCGAGTCCTTGCGCGTCTCGGGGCTGAGAAGGGCGGAAATGCTGTTGCGGATACCGGGTTTGAACCAGCGCATGGAAGTGGCCTCAACGACTTTGTACTAATTGGATACAGGATACGTCGCGAGCGCGGGGATGTGCAATCGGGAATGTTTGACAACACTCAAAAAACAACAAATAAATCATATGTTTATCGTCGGTTTTTGATTGACTCCATGAGGTGTGTAATACCTTCTTACGCATTCGTTAACAATTTGCATCGACGTAGCGCCATCGAGCAGGCCGGGTCGGGTGCACTTTTTTTCAACCGCCAGGGCCCGCTTTCGAGGGCTCGAAACGGCGGTTTTCCGACACGCCTTCATACATTGGGTGGTGTGTTGTAATCCAGCCGATATGTCTTCTCTCCTATGGCCGAACTGACAATTGCTTTCGTGGATCTGACGGGTAGCGTCTCGGTGTTTGAAACACTGGGCAACGACCGCGCCACCAAGGCCGTCACCAAGCTGACCCAGTGGATTGGCTCCATGGGCGTGGAGAACGGGGGCACGGTGGTCAAGATGCTGGGCGACGGCGTGCTGATGTCGTTCGCCAACAACCGCAACGCGGTCGATGCGATGGTGCTGATCCAGCAGGAGCACGCCAAGCGCGTCATGCAGTGGCCTGACCGCCTCAAGCTCATGATGCAGATCGGCATGGCGCGCGGCCAGGTCGTGGTGGTCGATGGCGATTGCTTCGGCGACGCGGTCAATGTGGCCTCGCGCCTGAGCGACCTGGCCGGCCCCGAACAGATCATGGCCACCGACACCGTGATCCGCAAACTCGGCCCCCGCCATGGCGTGCGCAGCCGCAGCCTGGGGCCGATGCGCATCAAGGGCCGGGTGGAGCCCTGCGAGGTGTTCCGCGTCGAGTGGCAGCCCGAGATGCTGTCCGAGTTCCTCACGCTGCCGGCCGACCTGCACGCCCTGAGCCCGATGAAGGAGTCCGTGTTCGGAGGCTTCGAGCTGGCCTGGCTCGACACCACGCAGGCCTTCAGCCTGACCGACCTGCCGATGAAGATCGGCCGCGTGCCGGAGGCCGATTTCGTGGTGAGCGACCCGCGCGTCTCGCGCATGCACGCCAGCATCGACATCCGCTCGGGCAACTACGTGCTCGAAGACATCAGCAGCTACGGCACCTGGGTGCGTTTCGGCGCGGGCGACAACGTGATCGCCCTGCGGCGCCAGGAGTGCCTGCTGCACAGCGACGGCGAGATCGCCATGGGCGCGCCCTTCAGCGATTTCAGCGCGCCCACGGTGCGCTTCCGGCTGGTCGACGGCCAGATGTCGATCGGGCCGATCGGCATCGAGAAATAAGCAGGCGCGGCAGGGAAGGCCGCAAGGCGGCGCACGGGACACCCGCGTGCCGTCGGGATCACAACAATGAGTGGGGACATTTCGTGCGCTGGATCAAACGACTCTTTGCCTTGCTGTCGCTGCTGGTGGTGCTCGCCGCCGCGCTGGCCGCCTTCTATGCCTGGCGCAGCCTGCCGAAAACCGAGGGCAGCCTCAACCTGGGTGGGCTGTCCGCGCCGGTGAAGGTGCACCGCGACGCGAGCGACGTCACGCACATCCTGGCCGGCAAGCCGCGCGACGCCTGGATGGCCATGGGCTACGTGCATGCGCAGGAGCGCGGCTGGCAACTGGAGTTCAACCGCCGCATCATGCGCGGCACCTTGTCCGAGGTGCTGGGCCCGACCACGCTGGAGACCGACAAGCTCATGCGCACGCTGGGCATCCGGCAGGCCGCGCGCCAGCAGCTGGAAACCCTGCCAGCCGAGGCCCGCGAAGCCCTGCAGGCCTACAGCGACGGCGTGAACGCCTTCTTCGCCCACAGCGAACAACTGCCTTCGCCCGAGTTCCTGCTGCTGGGCATCAGCCCGCGCGAAGAAGCGGCCGCGGGGCGCTACTGGGACCCGGTCGACTGCGTGGCCTGGTCGCTCATGATGGCGCTGGACCTGGGCGGCAACTGGGGCAACGAGTTCGCCCGGTTCACCGCGCTGGAGGCGATCGACACCCAGGCCCTGTGGGAGCTGTTCCCGCCGTACCCGGGCGAGCAGCCAGCGGCCACGGCCGACCTCGCCAAGCTCTACCGCGAACTGGGCGTCTACCGGGGCAAGCCGGTCACGACCTCGAAGGCCGAGGTGCCGGCCGCGTCCGGCATCGTCGCCTCGGCGCGCGGGCAGATCGGCGCGGACCTGCAGCGCTGGGCCGACGAGCTGGGCAACATCGAGGGCAAGGGCTCGAACAACTGGGTGGTCAACGGCTCGCGCACCGCCTCGGGCATGCCCTTGCTGGCCAACGACCCGCACCTGGGCCTGAGCGCGCCCGCCATCTGGTACTTCGCGCGGCTGCAGGCGCCCGATGCCGACGGCATCAAGGGCATGGACGTGATGGGCGCCACGCTGCCCGGCACGCCCTTCGTGGTGCTCGGCCGCACGCAGCAGGTGGCCTGGGGTTTCACCAACACCGGCCCGGATGTGCAGGACCTCTACCTCGAGCAGATCAACCCCGCCAACCCCGCGCAGTACCGCGTGCCGTCCCCCTCCGGTGAACCGGCCTGGGCCAACTTCGGCCTGCGCATGGAGACCATCCGGGTCAAGGGACAGCCCGACGTGAGCCACATGGTGCGCAGCACCCGCCACGGCCCGGTGCTGAGCGATGCGCAGGCGCGCCATGGCGAGGTGATGGACACCAGCCGCTTCGTGCTCGCGCTGCGCTGGACCGCGCTGGACGCCGACAACCGCAACGTGGTCGCCACCCTGGAGTCGAACCGCGCGCAATCGGTCGACGAACTCCAGAAGGCGTTCCGCGATTTCCATTCACCGATGCAGAGCGTGGTGATGGCCGACCGCACGGGGCGCATCGCCTACAAGGCCGCGGGCCGCGTGCCCCTGCGCGCGCCGGAGAACGACATCCGCGGCGTCGCACCGGCGCCGGGCTGGGACTTGCGCTACGACTGGGCCGGCTGGCTGCCCTACGAAGAGACGCCGCAGGACGATGGCGCGCGCGGCTGGATCGCCACCGCCAACCAGCGCATCCACGCCGCGGACTACCCGCATTTCCTGACCCAGGACTGGGCCGCGCCCTACCGCCAGGAGCGCATCGAAGCGATGCTGGCGCAGACCCCGAAGCACACGCTGGACTCGTTCCGCGCCATGCACGCCGACCAGCAATCGGCCGCCACGGTGCGCCTGCTGCCGTTCCTGCAGAAAGCCGCGTCGGACCACCCGCTGGCGGCGGCCGCGCAGGCCGCGCTGCGCGATTTCAAGGGCGAGATGCGCGCCGATGCCGCCGCGCCGCTGATCTACAGCGCCTGGGTTGATGCCTTCACGCGCCGCGTGGTGGGCGAGCGCGTGGGCCAGGCGCGCTTCGAAGGCATGTACGGCAAGCGCCTGTTCCGCAACGCGGTGGAAGGCATTCTGGAGCGCGACGACGCGAGCTGGTGCGGCGCGGCGGGTTGCGCGGCGGCCAGCGGCCTGGCCCTGACGGACGCCTTGAACAAGCTGCAGGCCGTGCACGGCAGCGACGTGGCCGCCTGGCGATGGGGCGATGCCCACCCGGCGATCTCGGCCCACCGCCCGTTCGGCAACGTGAAGCCGCTGGCGGCGCTCTTCGACGTGCGCACGCCCACAGGGGGCGATCCCTTCACCGTCAACGTGGGGCAGTACCACCTGGACAAGGCCGATGCACCCTATGCCAACCGCCATGCGGCCAGCCTGCGCGCGGTCTACGACCTCGCGGACCTGGACAACTCGCGCTTCATCTACCAGACAGGGCAGAGCGGCAACGTGTTCTCGGGCCGCTACCGCGACATGAGCGACACCTGGGTGGCGGTGCAGTACCGCGTGCTGACGATGAAGCCGGCGCAGTGGCGCAGCACGCTGGAACTGCGGCCGCCGGCCGCGCCCTGAGCCTCTTACTTCAGGTTGCCCGAGAGGAACTGCGCGAGCCGTTCGCTCTTGGGCCGGGCCAGCACCTCCTTGGGCACGCCCTGTTCCTCGATGCAGCCCTTGTGCAGAAAGATGAGGTGCGAGGACACCTCGCGCGCGAAGCCCATTTCGTGCGTCACCACCACCATGGTGCGGCCTTCCTCGGCCAGCAGCTTCATCACGCGCAGCACCTCGCCCACGAGTTCGGGGTCGAGCGCGCTGGTGGGTTCGTCGAACAGCATCACGTCCGGCTCCACCGCCAGCGCGCGGGCGATCGCCACGCGCTGCTGCTGGCCACCGCTCATGTGCGAGGGGTAGCGGTCTTCCACGCCTTTGAGGCCCACGCGCTCCAGGTAGCGGCGCGCGGTCTCCACCGCCTTGTCTTTCGGGATGCCCAGCACGTTGACCGGCGCCTCGATGATGTTCTGCAACACCGTCATGTGGGCCCAGAGGTTGAAGTGCTGGAACACCATGGCCAGCTTGGTGCGCAGGCGCTGCAGCTGCGCGGCGTTGACCGCGCGCAGTTCGCCGTGGCGGTCGGCCTTGAGCTGCAGCTCTTCACCACCGAGCACGATGCGCCCGCTGTTGGGGTGCTCCAGCAGGTTGATGCAGCGCAGCAGCGTGCTCTTGCCCGAGCCCGAGCTGCCGATCAGGCTGATCACGTCGCCCGCATTGGCTTGCAGGGAGACGCCCTTGAGCACTTCGTTGGCGCCGAAGCGCTTGTGGATGTCCTGCACCTCCAGAAGAGGGCGGCCGGGCGTTCGGTTGGCGGTGGGTTCTGCAGTCATGTTCGATGCCCGATGAAAAGAAAAACTCAGGCGCCCAGCAGGTCGCCCGAGCGGAACGGCGTCTCGCCAGCGATCTTGCCGACCTCGCCGCCCGAAACCACATAACGTTCGCGCACGGCGGCGTACAGCACACCGGCCACCTCGGCGCGCACTTCGTGCACGCGCGCGGCCGCCGGGGCGGTGGGGTCGATGACCTCGGCCACCACGTCGCCCACCGCCAGGGTGGCGCCGGGCTGCACGAGAAAGACCAGCACACCGGGCACGGGCGAGCGCAGCGTCTGCGAACCCGCCAGCGGCGTGGGCTGGCAGGCCAGGGGCGGCAGCGTCGCCGGCGCGCCGGCATGCAGGACACCGGCGTGCGCCAGGAAGGCGAGGATGGCTTGCGCATCCTGGCGCGCGTGGTCGTGCGAGACATCGGCTTCGCCGCGCAGCTCCACCGTCGTGCTCGCGCAGGCCTGGGGCAGGGGGGCCTTGACGCCCGCGGCTTGCAAGGCGGCGGCCAGTTGCCACCAGAGACCGGAGAGGCGTTCGTCGAACGGCCCGCCGCCCGATTCTTTCGCCAGCAGCACGGCCTGGCAGCCCAGCAGGCGCGCCAGCGGTTCGAAGGGTGGCCAGCAGGCCTCTTCGCTGTACAGGTGCATGACGGCTTCGGTGTCGCAATGCAGGTCGAGCACCAGGTCGGCGTCGTGCGAGAGCAGCAGCAGCTGCCGGCGCTGGCTGTCGAGTTCGCTGGTCGCTTGCCACTGGTTCAGCCACTGGCCGACCAGCTGGCGCACGGTGGCCACATTGGCCTTCGCGTCCGCGCCCATGCGGGGGATGGCGTCGGTCAGCACGGCGGCGGCCATGTCGGGGTAGTGCCGGTTGAAGTTCTGCGCGGTGTCGAACTCGAAGCGGCCCAGGGGCCGATGGTTCAGCCGCTGGCTCAGGCCGATCGGGTTGGCCGCCGGCACCAGAATCACCTCGCCCCGCAGCGGCCCGGCCTTCTCGGCGGCTTCCAGCTGCTGGCGCAGGTGGTGAGCGACCAGCATGCCGGGCAGTTCCTCGGCGTGCAGGCTGGCCTGGATGTAGACCTTGGGCCGGGCACCGGGCGTGCCGAAGTGGAACCCCACAAGGGTCTTCTGGCTGCCCAGGCTGGGGCTCAGCAGGGGGTACTCGATGCGTTGCATGGGGCGGCCTGGTTCTCGGCGCTCAATGCCCGCGCGGGGCCAGATGGGCCAGGAAACGCCTTTCGGCCAGCTTGAACATGCCCACCAGGCTGAACGTGATGGTGAGGTAGATCGCGGCCGCGAAGATGTAGGCCTCGAACGGCAGGTAGTAGTCGGAATAGATGCGGCTGGCGGCGGCGGTCACGTCCAGCATGGCCGGCACCGTGCTGGCCAGGCTGGTGGCGTGCAGCATCATCACCACCTCGTTGCTGTAGGCGGGCAGCGTGCGGCGCATGGCGCTGGGCAGGACGATGCGGCGCATGGCCATGGCCGGGCTCATGCCCATGGCCTGGGCGGCCTCGATCTCGCCCGCGGCGGTTTCGCGGATGGCGCCGGCCAGCATCTCGGCGGTGTAGCCCGCCGTGTTCAGGCTGAAGGCCAGCAGGGCGCAGAAGAACGGTTCCTTGAAATGCGTCCAGGGCCAGACGTCGTTCCAGCGCGCCTGGATCCAGTCCAGCTGCGCCAGGCCGTAGTAGATGAGGTAGAGCTGGATCAGCAGCGGCGTCCCGCGGATCACATAGGTGTAGGCGCCGACGACCCAGCGCAGCGGCGCGATGGAACTGGTGAGGGCCAGCGCGAACAGCAGGGCGAGCACCGCGCCCACGCCCAGCGAGGACAGCAGCAGCCACAAGGTGGTGATCAGGCCCTCGCCGTACATGGCGAGGTTGGCGGGCTGGAAGATGACTTCCCACTTCATGTGCGGGTGTCCATCAGGTGTGGGCGCGTTTCACGCCGAGGCTGAAGCGCCGTTCCAGCCGGCGCAGCGCCCAGAGCGACACCGAGGTGTAGATCAGGAACAGCGCGGCGGCGAACAGGAAGAAGGTGAAGGGCTCGCGGGTGGCCGCGCTGGCCTGCTTGGCCAGGTAGGTCATTTCCTTCAGGCCGATCAGGCTGATCAGCGCGGTGGCCTTGATCAGCACCAGCCAGTTGTTGGTGAAGCCGGGCAGGGCGTAGCGCACCATCTGCGGCGCGGTGATGCGCAGGAAGGTGCGCACCGGCCCCATGCCGAAGGCCCAGGCGGCTTCCATCTGGCCCTTCGGAATCGAAAGGATGGCGCCCCGGAAGGTCTCGGTCATGTAGGCGCCGTAGATGAACCCGATGGTGAGCACACCGGCGAGGAAGGGATTGATGTCCACCGACCCCTTGCTGCCCGACGCAGCCAGCAGGTGGTTGAGACCGATGGTGCCGCCGTAGAAGATCAGCAGCATCAGCACCAGCTCGGGGATGCCCCGAACCAGCGTGGTGTAGACGGTGGCCAGCCCCACCAGGAGGGGGCGGCCGGAGAGCTTGGCCACCGCGCCCAGCAGGCCCAGCAGGATGGCCACCAGCAAGGCGGCCAGGGAAACGCCCACCGTGAGGAGGGCGCCCTGCAGGATCGAGGCGAAGTAGCCGGACAAAACGGGGACGGCTTAGTTGCCGTACACGTCGAAGTCGAAGTACTTCTTGGCGACCGTGTCGTAGACGCCGTTGGAGCGGATGGCCTTGATGGCCGCGTTGAGTTCGTCCTTGAGCGCGGTCTCGCCCTTGCGCAGCGCCACGCCCACGCCGGTGCCGTAGTACTTGGCCTCGTTCAGCACGGGGCCGACGAAGCCGTAACCCGCGCCTTCGGGCTTGCGCAGGAAACCGCCATTGACTTCCACCTGGTCGGCCACGGTGCCATCCAGACGGCCGGACTTGATGTCGAGGTAGACCTGGTCCTGGGCTTCGTAGGGGACGATGCTCACGCCCGCGGGCTTGAGTTCACCCATGGCGTACTTCTCTTGCGTGCTGCCCTTGAGCACGCCGATCTTCTTGCCCTTGAGCGAAGCCGGGTCGGTGTAGGCCGTGCCGGTCTTGACCACGATGCGGCTGGGGGTGAAGTAGTACTTGTCCGTGAAGTCCACGACCTGCAGGCGCTCTTCGGTGATGGACATGGAGCTGATGATCGCGTCGTACTTCTTGGCTTGCAGGCCGGGGATCATGCTGTCCCACACCTGTTCGACGTACACGCACTTGCGCTTGATCTGGTTGCACAGTGCTTCGGCGATGTCGACGTCGAAGCCCGTGGGCTTGCCGTCGGCGGTCTTGAAGGTGAAGGGTTCGTAGGTCGGGTCGATCGCCACCTTGAGTTCCGGCATCTCGGCCGGGGCGGGAGCGGCGGCGGGTGCCGCAGCGGGGGCGGC
>NZ_JBYTAE010000046.1:0-47322 GCF_058787875.1 Hydrogenophaga sp. FW305-3-2-15-A-LB1
CCCGCCCACGCCGCGCCCGACCCGCACGGCGCCACCGGCTTGCTGGTGGTGGACGACCACGACCTGCTGCGCCTGGGCCTGCTCACCCTGGTGCAGGCCCACGCCACCGACAGCGGGCGTCAGATCAAGGTGCTGGAATCGCGCACCCTGCAGGAGGCGATGGAGCTGTACGGCCGCTACCGGCAGCGCATCGGCCTGGTGCTGCTGGACCTGCACCTGCCCGACGCCCACGGCCTCTCGGGCCTGACGGCCTTCGTCAAGGCCTTCCCCGAGGCGCCGGTGGTGGTGCTCTCGGGCGTGAACGACCCCGGCCTGATGCGCCACGCCCTCTCGCGCGGCGCGCGCGCCTACCTCGCCAAGTCGGGCGACCTCAAGGAGGTCATCGGCTACATCCGCTCGCTGGGCCTGTTCGGGCCCGCGCCGGCGCCCGGACCCGCCGCGCCCACCGAGCCGGTGCTGCGCAGCGTGCGCAACAACGCCAATGGCGAGTCGCTGCAGCTCACCGACCGCCAGGTGCAGGTGCTGGAATGGGTGCTGGCCGGGCAGTCCAATCGCGACATCGCCGAACGCGCCCACCTCAGCGAAGGCACGGTGAAGAACCATGTCTCGGCGCTGCTGCTGCTCTTTGGCGTGAGGTCGCGCGCGCAACTCATCAGCCTGTTGCGGTGAGCGAAGCCGACACCGGCGACCTGACCCAGCAGCGCGTGCTGCGCGAGCAGGTCGCCGCGCTGTACGCCACTTCGCTGAGTTCCACCATCGCCGACGCGGTGCTGGCCTGGGCCCTGTGCGCGCTGTTCTGGTGGCAGCTGCGCGACCCCCTGATCTTCGTGTGGCTGGGCCTGCACACCATCCAGGTGCTGCGCTACCCGCTCATCCACGCCTACTTCCGCGACCGCCAGGCCGCCGCGCGCAGCGCGTTCTGGGCCCGGCGACAGTGGCGCGAGCTGCTGTACTACAGCGCCACCTGGGGCCTGGCGCCCTGGCTGTTCATGCCGGCCGACGACCTGCCCATGACCACGCTGCTCATGCTCATCATGCTCGGCCTCATCAGCGGCGGCGTGCCGTCGGTGGCGCCACGCTGGGCCTCGGTGCTGGCCTTCGTGCTGCCCATGATGACCGGCCTGATCTCCGCCCTGCTCTGGCGCGGCGACCCCACGCACCTCTTCCTCGGCGCCTGCGTCGGCATCTACACCGGCGCCATGCTGCACTTCGCGCGCCGCCAGCACCTGCTGCTCACCGCCTCGCTGCAGATGCGCTTCGAGAAAGAGGCGCTGGCCGAGCAGCTCGCCGGGCAGATGGCCGCCACCCAGCGCGCCAGCGAGGACAAGACGCGCTTCTTCGCCGCCGCCAGCCACGACCTGCGCCAGCCGCTGCACGCCATCGCGCTCTTCGGTGCCGTGCTCGACAAGGAACTGCAAGGCCAGCCCACGCACGCCCACGCGCAGCGCCTCATGGGCGCGGTGCATTCGCTGGGCACCTCGCTGGACACCATGCTCGACGTCTCGCGGCTCGACGCCGGCGTGATCGAGGCCGATGTGCAGGACGTGCCGCTCAACACCGTGCTGCAGGCCCTGCACCCCTCGTTCGCCTCGCGCGCGGAAGAGCGCGAACTGCAGCTGCGCCTGCGCGCCACGCCGGTGTGGGTGCGCACCGACCCGCACCTGCTGCGGCGCCTGCTGGGCAACCTGATCGAAAACGCCATCAAGTACACCGCGCGCGGCGGCGTGCTGGTGGTGGCGCGGCCGCGCGGCGCGCAGGTCTGGATCGACGTGGTGGACACCGGCATCGGCATCGCGCCCGAGCACGCCGACCGCGTGTTCGACGAGTTCTACCAAGTCGACAACCCGGGCCGCGACCGCACGCGCGGCCTGGGCATCGGCCTGTCCATCGTGCGCCGGCTCTCCCTGCTGTTGAACCACCCGGTGCGCCTGCGCTCCTGGCCCGGCCATGGCACGCGCTTTCGCGTCACCGTGCCCCGCGCCAAGCCCACGCCCGAGCCCACCCTCTACAGCCGGCCGGCCACCCTGGCGGCCAGCCAGGCGCTGCCGCGCCGCGTGCTGCTGGTCGACGACGAGGCCGACATCACCGATGCGCTGAGTGCCTTCCTCCAGACCTGGGGCGTGGCCTCGGAGACCGCGCGCGACGAGGACGGCGCGGCACTCGCCCTGCAGGCCGCCGCTGCGCGGCAAGAGCCCTTCGACGCGATGCTCTGCGACTACCGCCTGGCCGAGGGCGCCGACGGCCTGGCCGCCTCGCAGCGCCTGCGCGCGCGTTTCGGCCTGGCGCTGCCCGTGCTGCTGATCACCGGCGAGACCGCGCCCGATCGCCTGCAGCGCGTGCGCGACTCGGGCGTGCCGGTGCTGTTCAAGCCGGTCGATCCCGACCGCCTGCTGCAGGCCCTGGCCCGCCTCGCCCCGCCGGGCACCGCCCCCGCCGCCTTCACGTCGTGACTTTCGGCACTGTCGCGCGCACCGGGCTTTGCCTATCGTGCGGACCCAAGGGCAGCCCCACCGCCCGGAGGTCTTCATGTTCGCTGTCACACCATCCCCACGCCCACGCCTGTCCCTGCCGCTGTGGCTCATCGCCTGTGTGCTGCTGCCCGCGCTGCTCGGCGCCTGCGGCGGCAGCAGCAACCCGCCCGAGGCGCCGGCCGAGCCCGAGCGCGTGACGGCGGTGATCGGCCCGGCCGGCGGCACCCTCACCGGGCCCGATGGCGCGCAGGTGGTCATCCCGCCCGGCGCGCTGCGCGGCAACACCACCATCGGCATCGCGCGCTCCAGCGCGGGCGCGCCGGTGCGCGACGCCTTCTGGCCCGCGCCCGCCGCCACCTACGAGTTCACGCCGCACGGCATCGCTTTCGAAACCCCGGTCACGATCCGCCTGCCGGTGCCCGCCGGCACCACCGGCCCGACGGCGTGGATGGCCTCCACCGACGCCGACTGGCAGGAAAGCGAGGCCACCCTCGCCGGCGGTTTCGCCAGCGTGCGGCGCAACACCTTCTCGTGGGGCATGGTGATCGCGGCCTGTTCGACCCCCGCCAACGCGCCACCCAACCCGGACCGCTGCTTCTCCCCACGCGGGCACACCAGCGTGGTGGCCAACCCCGGCAACGCCCTCACGCTCACCGGCTACTCCAACGCCTACAACAGCTCGGGCGGCTCCTACCGGCTCGACGCCGCGGCCACGCTGACCTTCACCGCGGTCTACAACCTCTGGCCCAGTTGCGCGAGCGCGCGCGTCACCATGATCCGCCGCCAGCTCGACCGCCACCCGCAGGTGGTGGAAACGCTGTACGACCAGGCGAACATCGGCCTGACGCAGGGCGCCCATGGTGGGCGCGGCGCGGGTGGCACCACCGTGCTGCCGGTGCTCTCGCTCAGCCACCTCGACCAGGGCCGCCACGTGGTCGCCACCTACGTCGCCTGCCAGCGCGGCGACGGCTTCCAGGCGCGCTACTACGACGCCACGGTCATCAACGTGGCCGTCCCTGTGCCCACCACCACGCAGACCATCGGCGGCAACGTCAGCGGCCTCGCCGGCACGGTGGTGCTGCGCAACAACGGCGCGGACGACCTCGCCGTGAACACCGACGGCCCGTTCACCTTCCCCACGCCGGTGGCCACCGGCGTGCCCTACAACGTCACCGTCGGCACCCAGCCCGCCGGCCAGACCTGCACCGTGCAGAACGGCAGCGGCACGGCCAACGCCGACGTGAACAACGTGGCGGTGAACTGCACCGCTGGCGCGACCCAGGCCTGGCAGGGTGCGGCATTGATCGAATCGAACGATGTCGCCCGCGCCTTCAACCCCGTGGTCGCCACCGACAGCCAGGGCAACGCCTTCGCGGTCTGGGCGCAGGGCAACGGCAGCTTCGACAACATCTGGGCCGCGCGCTACACCCCAGGTGGCGGCTGGGGCGCGCCGCAGGTGATCGACGACCACTCCGGCAACGTCACCGAGCCCCGGATCGCGGTGGACAGCGCGGGCAACGCCGTCGCCATCTGGGTGCGCGAGAACATCGTCTCCCACCGCGGCCTGGTCGCGGCGAGCTACACCGCCGGCACCTGGGGCGCGCCGCAGGACGTGGAAGGCAATGCCGGCCACGCGCGCGCGCCGCAGATCGGCATGGACGCCAGCGGCGCGGCCCGCGCGATCTGGATCCAGCACGACGGCAACTTCGAGCGCGTGCGCAGCGCCCGCCTGCAAGGCGGCTCCTGGGACTCGACGGGCTCGTCCATCGACGGCGGCACGGGCGACGCCTCCGACGCGCAGATCCAGGTGTTCGCCAACGGCAGCGCCCTGGCGGTCTGGACGCAGATCAGCGCCGGGGTTCCGCGGGTCTGGCACAACCGGTTCAACGGCGTCGGCTGGTCCAGCGCCGACCTGCTGGACGACAACAACACCAGCTTCAGCCTGGGCGCACCGGCCCTCGCGGCCGACGCCACCGGCAACACCCTCGCCGTCTGGTCGCAGGGCACGGCCACCACCTCGTCCACCGTGTACGCACGGCGCTACGCCGGCGGCACCTGGGGCGCGGCCGAGGTCTTGTCGGGCGGCGGCACGGACAACAGCGCCCGGGCCCGCGTTGCGATGAACGCCAATGGCACGGCCACGGCGGTCTGGCAGGAATCGTTGGCCGACGGCCTGCAGACCTGGGCGCGCCGCCGCGTGGGCGCGGGCGCCTGGGGCGCGGCGGTGCGGCTGGACACCCCGCTGGGCGCGAGCGACAGCGAAGGCGAGCCCCAGGTGGCCATGGACCCCGCCGGCAACGCCACCGTGGTCTGGAGCCACACCCTCTCCGGCGGCAACCACCGCGACCTCTACGGCAGCCACCACCGCGTGGCCACCGGCAGCTGGAGCGCGCCCACGCTGCTCGACGCGGTGAACACCGGCGGCGTCAACCGCTGCTCGGTGGCCATGGACGCCAACGGCAACGCCCTCGTGGTGTGGGATCAGGACACCGTCAACGCGCGGCTGGACATCTGGGCCAACGTGTTCCGCTAGGGCCCTGGCCAGCAGGAAATCCCGGGCGCCGGTAGCATCGGGCCCGGTGCCGCCATCCGGCGGCGCCTTCCTGAGGACGACCACACATGAAGCTCTACTACTCCCCGGGCGCCTGCTCGCTCTCCCCGCACATCGCCCTGCACGAAGCCGGCCTGGCCTTCGAGGCCGTGCCCGCGCCCACCAAGACGCACCAGCTGCCCGACGGCACCGACTACTACACCATCAACCCGCTGGGCTACGTGCCCCTGCTCGAACTCGACGGCGGCGAGCGCCTGCGCGAAGGCCCGGCCATCGTGCAGTACATCGCCGACCAGGTGCCGCAGAAGAACCTCGCCCCGGCCAACGGCACGCTGGCGCGCTACCACCTGCAGGAATGGCTGAACTTCATCGGCACCGAGGTGCACAAGAGCTTCTCGCCGCTGTTCAACCCGGCCACGCCCGACGAGGTGAAGACCGCCACCAAGGACAAGCTGGGCCAGCGCCTGAAGTGGGTCGACAGCCAGCTCGCCGGCAAGCAGTACCTGATGGGCAACGACTTCAGCGTGGCCGACGGTTACCTGTTCACCGTCACCAACTGGGCGCCGCGCGTGGGCGTGGACATCACCGGCCTGGCCAACCTCACGGCCTACCGCGCCCGCGTGGGTGCCCGCCCGGCCGTGCAGGCCGCCATGAAGGCCGAAGGCCTGATCTAGAGAAGCACCCCCGCGCCGCCTGCGGCGTCACCCCCTCCAGGGGGCGTGCCTGGCGGCCCGGCAAAGCCGGTTCCACGGGCACCCTGGAGGGCGTTGTCTCACACCAGCGCCTTTTGCTTCATCGCGAACGCCGCGCCCAGCCACAGCGCGACGGCCGAGAACACCAGGCCGCGCGCCAGGCCGCCCGGGCCGTCGGCGATGAAGCCCACCACCGTGGGGCCGACGATCTGGCCGGCCGCGAACACGATGGTGAAGGCGCTGATGCCCGCGGCCCACTGCGCGGGCGGCAGGTTGTGCCGCACCAGCGCGGTGGTCGAGGCCACCACCGACAGGAACACCCCCCCGAACACCAGGCCCGAGGTCAGCACCAGCGGCCAGCTGCTGGTGAGCGCCGGCACGATGGCCGCCACGCCCAGCAAGGCGTTGAGCCGCGCCAGTGCCTGGCCGTCGCGGTGCCGGTCCAGCAGGCCGGCCCAGATGCGCGACGAGGCCACCACCGCCACCCCGAGCAAGGCATAGAACAGCGTGATCGAGCCGGACGAACCGCCCTGCTCGCGCAGCAGCGCGATCACGAAGGTCATGTAGCCGATGTAGCCCACGCCAAAGCCCGCGTAACCCGCGAGCGAGAACACGAAGTCGCGCACCTGGAACACACGCCCGCCGCCCGCCTGCGCGCTGGCCGATGGCACGGCGTGAGCGGCCAGCACGTGCGCCGGCCAGGCCATGAGCGCGGTGGCCAGCAGGCAGACCAGCGCCAGCCCCCACCAGGCCCAGGCCCAGCCGTGCGGCTGGGACGCCGCCGCCAGCACCGGCGGCACGCCCAGCGCCGAGACCACGATGCCCAGCCCCGTGCCGCCGTAGTACAGGCCCAGCAGGAAGCCGCTGCGCCGCGGCTGGCGCGCGCCCAGCCGCGCGGCCAGCAGCCCGCCCACGATGAACACCACCGCACTCGCCACACCCGCCAGCAGGCGCTGAGCGAGCAGCGGCGCGGCGGCCGTGAAGAAACCGCTCAGGCCCATGAACAGCGAGGCCAGCAGCGAGCCCGACAGCAGCAGGCCGGTGGGCGAAAAACGCCGCATCAGCCAGGGCGTGGCCAGCGCGCCGATCAGGTAGCCCAGCGCGTTGAAGGTGTTCATCGCGCCGGCCAGCGTGTAGCTCCAGCCCAGGTCCTCGCGCATCGGCGGCAGCAGCAGGCCGTAGGCGAAGCGCGTGATGCCCAGCGACACCGCCGCGCCGAGCGAGAGCGCCAGCGCGAGCCGCACGTAGGGCGTGGTGTCGGGCATGTCGGTGAGGGAGACGGGTTCGGTGCGTGGGTTCATGGCTGGGCCATTGTGGTCCAAGCGGTGCCCCACCGCACCGGTGCCAATTCGGCGCGCAACGAAATGTCCACTGCCACGCAGCGGCCCCACACCGCGCCACCGCGCTTAAGCTGGCGCCATGCCCGACCCTCGACACATCGCCGCGCTCCAGCAAGCCGAGCGCGAACGTTTCATCGCCACGCACCCGCAATCCCTGGCACTCGCCCAGGCCGCGCAGGCCCACTACCTGTTCGGCGTGCCCCTGCACTGGATGCGCGACTGGCCCAGCCCCGCCGCGCTGTTCGTGCGCGAAGCGCAAGGCGCCTCGCTCACCTGCGTGGACGGCCTGCGGCACACCGACTTCTGCCTCGGCGACACCGGCGCCATGTTCGGCCACAGCCCGGCACCGCTGGCCCAGGCCATCGCGCAGCAGGCCGCGCAAGGCCTCACCTGCATGCTGCCGGCGGCCAACGCGGTGGCGGTGGGCGAAGGGCTCGCGCGCGTGTTCGGCCTGCCGATGTGGCAGCTGGCGCTGACCGCCAGCGACGCCAATCGCTTCGTGCTGCGCTGGGCGCGCGCCATCACCCGGCGGCCCCAGCTGCTGGTGTTCGACGGCTGTTACCACGGCGCGGTGGACGACACCCTGGTGGACCTGGACCCCGCGACCGGCCGCACGCTGCCGCGCGCCTCGGTGCTCGGCCAGGTCCACAACCACGCGGCCTTCACGCGCGTCGTGCCCTTCAACGACCTGCCCGCGCTCGAGGCCGCGCTGGCCCGGGGCGATGTGGCCTGCCTGCTGGCCGAGCCCGCGCTCACCAACTTCGGCCTGGTGCCACCCGCGCCCGGCTTCTGGGACGCGGCGCGCGACCTGTGCCGCCGGCACGGCGCGCTGTTCGTGTGCGACGAAACCCACACCATCTCCACCGCGCTGGGCGGCTACGCGCGGGCCCACGCGCTGGAGCCCGATTTCCTGGTGGTCGGCAAGGCGGTGGCCGGCGGCCTGCCCTGCGCGGTCTATGGCTTCACCGCCGAGATGGCCGACCGCATGGCGCGCGCCAAGGACGCCGCGCCCGAAGGCCACAGCGGCATCGGCACCACGCTCTCGGGCAATCCGCTCACACTCGCCGCGCTGCAGGCCGCGCTCACCCACCTGCACACCGATGCCAGCTACACCCCCATGCTGGCGCTGGCCGAGCGGCTCGAAACCGGTTTGCGCGAGCGCATCGCCCGCGCCGCCAAACCCTGGACGGTGACGCGCCTGGGCGCGCGCCTGGAGCTGCAGTTCATGCCGCACACCCCGCGCGACGCGCAGGACGTGCGCGACCACGCCCAGGCCGGACTCGAAGCCCTCACCCACCTCTTCATGCTCAACCGGGGCGTGCTGCTCACGCCTTTCCACAGCATGATGCTGGTCTCGCCCGCCACCACCGCGCAGGACGTGGCGCAGTTGCTGCAGGTCTTCGATGCGCTGCTGACCGCGCTCGCGGCCTAGGCCTCGCCCAGTCCCAGCGGCGCGGGCGCGCGCAGCACGATGCGGGTGAACAGCCGGTCGAACTGCGGGTCGCGCGGCCTGCGCGGGTTCAAGGGGTCGGTGTGCCGGGTGAAGGCCTCGTCCAGCACGGCCCAGTCCGCCTCGGTCAGCACCTTCTCGGCCACCGGCAGCAGGGCGGTTTCTTCCAGCCGCATGTGGTCCAGATAAAACGCCACGTAGCGCTGCGCCTCGGCCACGAAGGCCGGGCGGTGCAGGTCGCCCATGTACTCCCAGGCCATCAGCAGGTGCATCAGTTCGCGCACCCGCATCTCGCCGCTCATGTGGTCGCGCTCGAGCTGTTCGATGATGGGCATCAGCTGCGGCGCCGCGAGCGCCAGGCGCGGGAACAGCAGGTTGGATTCCTTGGGGTGGTGGTTCTTCTCGGGGAAGGCGTCGATGTAGAACAGCATCGCGCGCAGCACGTCGAAGTAACGCTCGGGGCCGCCCTCGCCGGACGCATCGGGGCCGATCCGCACCATCTGCGACAGCGTGGTCAGCATCGCGCTCAGGCTGGCGTGCTCGTCAAGGATCACGCGCACGGCGTCGTGTGTCGTCGTCATGGGAAGTCTCCTCCTCCTGCAGGAGCCCCGAGCATCGCGCGACGGCCGCGCGCGCGCCTTGACGTGCATCAAGCCTTGAGCGCGGGCTCAGCGCTGCGGCGGCTTCCAGCGCTTGAGCAGCAGCGCGTTGCCAACCACGCTCACCGAGCTCAGGGCCATGGCCGCGCCCGCCACCACCGGGCTGAGAAAGCCCAGCGCGGCCAGCGGGATGCCGGCCACGTTGTAGGCAAAGGCCCAGAACAGGTTCTGCCGGATCTTGCGCACCGTGCGGCGCGAGATGTCCAGCGCGGCCGCCACCAGCAGCGGGTCGCCGCGCATGAGCGTGATGCCGGCGGCGTGCATGGCCACGTCGGCGCTCGCGCCCTGGCTGTGGCTCATGGCCATGCCCACGTCGGCGGCGGCCAGCGCGGGCGCGTCGTTCACGCCATCGCCCACCATGGCCACGGTGTGCAGGCGGTCGCCCACCACGGCCGCGCGCAACTTGCGCACCACGGTCGCCTTGTCGCCCGGCAGCACCTCGGCGATCACCTCGTCGTGGTCCGCGCGCAGGCCCAGCCGCGAGGCCATGGCCAGCGCCGCACCGCGGTTGTCGCCCGAGACCATGAACAGCCGCATGCCCTGCGCCCGCAGGCCGGCAATGGCCTCGGCCGCGCCGGCCTTGGGCTCGTCACCGAAGGCCAGCAGGGCCAGGGGCGCCCAGGTGGCGGCCGAGGCCGCATCACCCGGCGTCTGGCTGGCCAGCACCGACACCGTCGCGCCCTCGGCCTGCAAGGCCTTGGCGCGCTCGTCCAGCGGGCCCAGCTTCGCGCCGAGCTCACCCATCCAGCGCAGGCTGCCCAGGGCCAGCAGCGCGCCGTTGACGCGCCCCTGGCTGCCCCGGCCCGAGACCGCCTGCACGTCCTGCGCGGCGTCCGGCGCCACCTTGATGGACCTGGAGGCCGCGGCCTCCAGCACCGCGCGCGCCAGCGGGTGCGCGCTCTGCGCCTGCAGCGCCGCCGCCACCTGCAGCACGGCGATCTCGTCCACGCCCGGTGCGGCCTCGATCACCGTCAGGCGCGGGTGGCCCTCGGTCAGCGTGCCCGTCTTGTCGAAGGCCACCGTGTCGACCTTGTGCGCGATCTCCAGCGCCTGCGCGTCCTTGATCAGGATGCCGTGCTGCGCCGCCACGCCGGTGCCGGCCATGATGGCCGCGGGTGTGGCCAGGCCCAAGGCACAGGGGCAGGCGATCACCAGCACCGCCACCGCGTGCAGCAAGGCCTCTTCCATCGGTGCGCCAGTCCCCAGCCAGCCCAGCAGCGTCACCAGCGCGATCACCAGCACCACCGGCACGAACACGGCCGCCACCTGGTCCACCATGCGCTGCACCGGTGCCTTGCCGGCCTGCGCGTCCTGCACCAGGCCGATGATCTGGGCCAGCACGCTTTGCGCGCCGACCGCGCGCACCCGCACGTCCACCGCGCCCTCGCCGTTGAGCGAGCCGCCGGTCACGCCATCGCCCACGTCCTTGGACACCGGCAGGGACTCGCCGGTCAGCATGGACTCGTCGGCCTGGGTGTGCCCCTGCACCACCGTGCCGTCGGCCGCGAAGCGCTCACCCGGCAACACGCGGATCACATCGCCCGGCAGCAGCTCGTCCACCGCCACATCGGTGGTCTCGGTGCGGCGAATGCCATCGGGCAACAGGTGGGCCCGCTCGGGCCGCAGCGCATGCAGCGCGCGGATGGCCGTGGTGGTCTGGCGCTTGGCGCGCGCCTCCAGCCACTTGCCCAGCAGCACCAGCGTGATCACCACCGCCGAGGCCTCGTAGTACAGGTGCGGCACCTCGCCCGCTTCGGCGCGCCACCACAGCCAGGTCGACAGCGCCCAACCGGCCGTGGTGCCGATCGCCACCAGCAGTTCCATGTTGCCGGTGCGCGCCTTGAGCGCGTGCCAGCCGGCGCGGTAGAAACGCGCGCCCAACACGAACTGCACCGGCGTGGCCAGCAGGAACTGGATCCAGGCCGGCAGCATCCAGTGCTGGCCGAACAGGTCCCCCACCATGGGCAGCACCAGCGGTGCCGAGAGCAACACACCGATCAGCACCGGCAGCAGGTCGCGCGGCACGCCCATCACGCGCTCGGTGTCCTCCTCGTCCAGGGCTTCCAGCGTGCGCGGCTCGTAACCCGCGTCGCGCACGGCGCGCTTGATGCGCGCCAGCGATTCGGCCTCGTCCACGCCACTGAGCGTGACGCGCGCCGACTCGGTGGCCAGGTTCACGGTGGCGTCGCTCACGCCCGGTTGCTTGCGCAAGGCCTTCTCGACCCGCGTCACGCACGAGGCGCAGGTCATGCCGCCCACACCCAGATCGATCTGGGTCAGTGGATAGGTCGAGAAGGTGGCACCGGCGTCGGGAGAGGCAGCGATCGTGTTCATGGGGTCAGCATAAGCTTTACCACCATGGGAAGGTCAAACGCGCTTGTAGCGAACTGTGACAGCGCGGCCACCGCTTGACCTTGACACCATGTCAAGGATCACAATGGCTTCATGTTCCATCCACCTTTGAAGAAAGACACCATGAAACAAGTCCTCGATGTGCACGGCATGACCTGCGGCCACTGCGAAAAGTCCGTGACCACCGCCATCAAGCTGCTCGATCCCCAGGCCGAAGTCCGCATCGACCGCGGCCAGAACCGCGTCGAGGTGAACAGCACGCAGACGCGCGAAGCCCTGGCCGAAGCGATCCGCGAAGAAGGCTACCAAGTGGCGGCCTGACCCCATGGCCACCGACCGCCTTCTGCACGCGCTGGCCCCCGCCGGCGAGCAAGACCCGGGCGACGCGCTGATCCACTGGCCGGTCAGCATCGGCAAGGCGGCGCAGCTCAGCGGCATCTCGCCCAAGATGCTGCGCCACTACGAGAGCCTGGGCCTGCTCACGCCCGTGCCCCGCACCGACAGCAACTACCGCCAGTACAGCCTGGCCGACGTGCACACGCTGCGCTTCATCCGCCGTGCGCGCGACATGGGCTTCGGCCTGGACGCCATCACCGAACTCGTGAGCCTCTGGCACAACCGCCGGCGCAGCAGCGCCAGCGTCAAGCGCATCACGCAGAAACACCTGGACGAACTGGCCCAGCGCATCGAAGCCCTGCAGGCCATGCAGCGCACGCTGGACCAGCTGCTGCACCTGTGCCCCGGCGACGACCGACCCGACTGTCCCATCCTCGACGACCTGAGCCACCCCGCTTGCACAGTTGCTGCAAAAAGCAGCACAAAACTTTACAAACCCGCCACATCGGCGGCACGGGGTGGAAACACGCGCGCCAGACACTGAAACCACTCCGCAGCCCGACACCTGTCCTGTGGAGATCCATCCTCAACAGACACCAGGAGTCCTCATGAAATCGCTTCCGAAACGCGCGCTGATCGCCACCACCCTGGCCACCGCCCTGGTGGGCACCTTCGCCACCGCCCTGGTGCAGGCCTCGGCCCTGCACCCCTCGGCCCTGGCCGCCGGCACGGCCGACACCGTCGTGGCCCAGGCCGACACGGCGGCCAAGCCGGCCGTCAAACCCGCTGCCCCCACCGCCGAGCAGCGCGACCAGAAACGCGCCGAACGCCACGCCCAGATGCAGAAGCGCATGGCCGAGCGCCAGGCGGCCTTCAAGGCCGAGCTCAAGCTCACCCCCGAGCAGGAACCGGCCTGGAACGCCTTCATCGCCCGCACCCAGCCTCAGGTCGGCGCCATGCCGCGCCAGGGCACCCGGGAAGACTGGTCCAAGCTGACCACCCCGCAGCGCCTGGACAAGATGCAGGCCCTGAAAGCCGAGCGCGACGCCGCGATGGCCAAACGCGTCGACGCGATCAAGAGCTTCTACGCGGTGTTGAACGCCGATCAACAAAAAGTCTTTGATTCAAAACACCTGGGCGGCTTCCAGCGCGCCGGCATGCACCGCGGCCACCGGGGTGAGCATCGGCACCACGGCGAGCAACCGGGCGTGAAAAAGCCGACCTGAACAGGCGCCCGGACCGCGCCGGGTTCCCGTTCCACTATTCTTCTAAATCTTTAAATACAAAATAGCAGTAGTAGTAGAGGGCGCTGTCCGGTGTGGACAAGCGCCCTTTTTCTTGCTGGATCAAGGACTTGGCTCGCTCAGAAGCCTGTGTGAAGGGCACGGTTCCTTGGCGCTCGAAACGGGGATAACAAGGCAGTTACCCACTTTTCTGTGGATAACTCATGCGTTGTTAAAAAATTATTCACAGGTTTGTGCAAAACCCGCTCGTCGGTTGCTGAAACATGCCCTGACACCTGCACACCTTCCCGGGCCAAAACCCGTCAACCCGGCTGGTAAGATGCGCCGCTTCACAGCCAGACCTGCCGACCCGGCGTTCCTGCGGCTGGCCCGTTTTTGGATCTGTTTCGCCCATGTCTGTCGCCCTCGCAGGAAACGCGCCCGCCACCTTCGAAATCAAGAGCGCCCACCTGCCTTTGGTGGCCCTGATGCTCAAGTCGTCCAACCTGGATCTCCTGGCGCAGGAGTTCGCCCAGCGTTTTGGCGACATGCCCGATTTCTTCGACCACGATCCGGTGGTCATCGACCTGCACCCGTTGAACGTGGCCGAGGCCCATGCCCTGCCCGACTTCGGCGCGCTGCAGACCTTGCTGCGCCAGCACCGCCTCACGCCCCTGGCCGTGCGCGGCGGCACCATCGAACAGACCGCGCTGGCCGTGGCCGCCGGCCTCACGCCCGCGCCCGATGCCACCGTGCAACGGGCCGCCCCGTCGGCGGTACCGACCGAGACCGCCTCGCCGGAACCCGTGGCCGCGCCCCAGCCGATGCCCATGCCCGGTGCGCTGGTGATCGACAAGCCCCTGCGCTCGGGCCAGCAGGTTTACGCGCGCGGCCGCGACCTGGTGGTCATGGCCATGGTCAACCCGGGTGCCGAGGTGATCGCCGACGGCAACATCCACGTGTACGCGCCGCTGCGTGGCAAGGCCATCGCCGGTGCGCGCGGCTACGGGGAGGCGCGCATCTTCGCGCTGTCCATGGCGCCCGAACTCATTTCCATCGCCGGCATCTACCGCACCAGCGAAGTGGCCTTGCCCGAATCGGTCCAGGGCAAGACCGCGCAGGTGCGCCTGGTGCCCGGGCCCGATGGCGACAAACTCGTGATCGACGCCATCGGCGTCTGAGTCTCACCCCTTATTCGAATCGAAGGACTTTCACCATGACCAAGATTGTTGTCGTCACCTCCGGCAAGGGCGGCGTGGGCAAGACCACCACCAGCGCCAGCTTCGCCTCGGGCCTGGCCCTGCGCGGCCACAAGACCGCCGTCATCGATTTCGACGTGGGCCTGCGCAACCTGGACCTGATCATGGGCTGCGAGCGCCGCGTGGTGTACGACCTGATCAACGTCATCCAGGGCGAGGCCAACCTGAACCAGGCCCTGATCAAGGACAAGCAGTGCGACAACCTGTTCGTGCTGGCCGCCAGCCAGACGCGCGACAAGGACGCCCTGAGCCAGGAAGGCGTGCACAAGGTGCTGACCGACCTGTCGGCCATGGGCTTCGAGTACATCATTTGCGACTCGCCCGCCGGCATCGAGACCGGTGCGCTCATGGCCATGCACTACGCCGACGAGGCGCTGGTGGTGACCAACCCCGAGGTCTCCAGCGTGCGCGACTCCGACCGCATCCTGGGCATGCTGGGCAGCAAGACGCAGCGCGCCATCGAGGGCAAGGAGCCGATCAAGGAACACCTGCTGATCACGCGCTACAACCCGGGCCGCGTGGCCGATGGCCAGATGCTCTCGCTCAGCGACATCCAGGACATCCTGCGCATCAAGCTGATCGGCGTGATCCCGGAAAGCGAAAGCGTGCTGACCGCCTCCAACCAGGGCATGCCGGCCATCCACCTCAAGGGCACGGACGTGGCCGAGGCCTACAGCGACGTGATCGACCGTTTCCTCGGTGCCGACAAACCGCTGCGCTTCATCGAGGCCGAAAAAGTGGGCTTCTTCAAGCGCCTGTTCGGAGGGAAGTAAGGCATGTCGATCCTGTCTTTCCTGCTGGGTGAAAAGAAGAAAACCGCCAGCGTCGCCAAGGAGCGCCTGCAGATCATCCTGGCGCACGAGCGCAGCGGGCGCAGCGCTTCCGAGCCCGACTACCTGCCCGCGCTGCAGCGCGAGCTGGTCGCGGTGATCGGCAAGTACATCAAGATCAACCCGGACGACATCAAGGTCCAGCTCGACCGCCAGGACAACCTGGACGTGCTCGAGGTCAAGATTGAGCTGCCCGACCGCAAGTGATCGATGGCGGATCGGGTGAACTTTTGCAGTTCGCGCCGCCGATCCCCCATCTCGGGCCGTTTTCAGCCCACTTCATGCCACCGGTGCGCGGAACATCCGCCAATTCCTAGACTCCATGCTCTAGGGGGTGGCGCCGGCTTGCCGGCGTGATGCGGTGGAAGAGCCGCACCCATCCCGGGTTTCGCGGCGCTGCTATGTTCTTGCTGGAAGGGTGCAAGGACGCGGTTTCCAGCTTGTCTGGCTTCTCCTCTGGGCCTGTTTGTGGGGCAAATCGGGGCCGAGCAACGCCGCTTTTTCATTCCCCCGGGGCCGGGATGCCGCTGCGGCATTCGAACGGGCCCTGGATGAAGGTGTGGGGCTCGACGGTGCAGGGGCCCTCCAGGGATTCCGGGTAGACGTAGTCGTCGCCCCATGGCACCAGGTCCGCCGGCATGCGGCGCTCCTGCTCGGGCCGCTGGGCGACGGCGACCTTCATGTAATCCGTCCAGACGGGCAATGCCAGGCTTCCCCCGGTCGCGTTGCCCAGGCTGCGCGACTGGTCGTACCCGATCCACACCACCGAAGCGACGCCCGATGAATAACCGGCGAACCAGGCATCGCGTGCGTCGTTGGACGTGCCGGTCTTGCCGGCTGTGTCCTCGCGCCCGAGTGCGCTCGCTCGCCGCCCCGTGCCGTGCCGCACCACATCGCGCAGCATGCTGTCCATCACGTAGGCATTGCGTGGGGAGATCACCTGGCCGCGGGGCGACACCGGCGGCGCTTCGTAGAGCACCGCACCGCCGCGCTCGCTCACCTTGAGCACCAGGCGGGACTCGACCCGTTCTCCTTCGTTGGCGAACACCGCGTAGGCCTCGGTGAGCTGCAGCGGGGTCACCGCACCCGCGCCCAGCGCCAGCGGCAGGATCGGAGGATTGAGCTCGGCCGCGAAACCGAAACGGGTGGCGAACTGCTGCACATATTCCGTGCCGGCGGCGTCCATGAGGTTGACCGCCACCACGTTCTTCGAGCGCGCCAGGGCCCGCCGGGCCGTGATGAAGCCTTCGTACTGGTTGCCGTAGTTGCGCGGTCGCCAGGCCTTGCGGCCGCGCGCCGAGGGCGTGACCAGCCGCTGCGTGTCGTCGACCAGGGTGCCGGGGAAATAGCCTTTTTCCAGCGCGGCGGAAAACACGAAGGGCTTGAAGGTCGATCCCGGCTGGCGCACCGCCTGCACCGCGTGGTCGAACTGGTTGAACGCAAAGTCGAAGCCCCCGGCCAGTGCCAGGATCTCACCCGACCTCGCATCGATGGACACCAGCGCGCCCTGCATCTGCGGCAGCTGTGTCAGCCGCCAGCGCCCGGCCGTGTCGGCCACGACACGAACGACGGCACCCGGTTCGATGCGCCTGCGCGCCGGTGCGTCGGGTTTGAGCAGCGCGCTGCTGCCCGGGCTCAGCGTGTGGCGTGCAATGCGAATCACGGTGCCGTCGCGCAGGGCGGCCGTGATGCCGGCGGAGGTCGAGGCTTCCAGCACGGTGGCCACGCGCAAGGCGCCACTGTCCCGGTAGGGCGCGAGGGCCCGGCGGATGCCGGCCGGGTCGTCGGCCTGCACGGCTTGCTTCAGATGGCCTTCCGGCCCCGCGGGGCCGCGCTGGTGCTGTGCATTCAACAGGCCGGCGCGCAAGGCATGGGTGGCGGCGCGCTGCTCGGCCACGTGGATGGTGGTGGTCACATCCAGGCCCCGCGAGTAGGCCTCGTCCCCATAACGCTCCACCAGCATCTTGCGAACCTGTTCGACCGCGTAGGCCGATGCCGGGTCGGTCGACGGGTGGTTCAGCGCCAAGGTCAGGGGCTCGGCGCGGGCCTGCTCATAGGCCGGCTCATCGAGATGCCCCAGCTCGCGCATGCGCTTGAGAATGTGCTGCTGGCGCACGGTGGCGCGCTCGCGGTTGGCGACCGGGTTGTAGGCGGAGGGCGCCTTGGGCAGGCCGGCCAGCATGGCCGCCTCGGCGACGCTGAGCTGGTCGAGCGTCTTGTCGAAGTAGACCGATGCGGCCGCCGCGAAACCGTAGGCCCGTTCGCCCAGGTAGATCTGGTTCATGTACAGCTCCAGGATCTTGTCCTTGCTGTAGACCGATTCGAGCTTGTAGGCCAGCATGATCTCCATGACCTTGCGCCGGTAGGTCTTCTCCCGGCTCAGGAAGAAGACCCGCGCGACCTGCATGGAGATGGTGCTGCCACCTTGCGCGTGCCCACCGGCCAGGAGGTTGCCGAGCGCCGCGCGAACGAGGCCCGCGTAGTCCACCGCCCCGTGTTCGTGGAACCGCGCGTCCTCGATGGCCAGCAAGGCCTGCTGCATGCGCAACGGGATGCGCTCGATCGGCACGAACTCGCGCCGCTCTTCGCCGTACTCGGCGAGCAGGCTGCCGTCCCTGGCGTGGATGCGCATGGGCAGCATCGGTTCGTAGTGGGCCAGGTGACCAACCTCGGGCACCTGCTGCCACAGGCGGTGCAAGGCATGGGCGGCGCCGAGGGCAACGCCGATGCACAGGCCAAGGGCCAGCGCGGCGAAGAACCGGGCCGTGAAAGGGGTTCGAAAGGAGAACATGGGCAAGGCTCAGGTGAAAGCGCCTCTCCCCCTGTCCTTTTACCTGAGAGTTTCGACTGCGTCGGCAGTCTGCCCCTTCGGTGTGCCGGTGCGCGCGCGGTGCGGCTCGGCCTCTCTCCAGTCGGCGAAATGTGTCTGCGGTCCGGTGGCCTGAGCGATCATGGGAGTTTGCGCCTTCGGCGGAGGCGCGACACGCCTCGCTCTCCCGCAGAGCGTCGCAGTCTATCAGAGGGTCAAAACCCGGGCGTCACACCGGTGCGCGGGCACCCGTGCCACCCGGCCAGGGCGTGAGCACCTCGTGTCCCTCGGGCGTGACGGCCACCATGTGTTCCCACTGGGCGGACAGGGAGCGGTCTTTGGTCACGACGGTCCACCCATCGGCCAAGGTCCGGGTCTCGCGCCGGCCTGCGTTGAGCATGGGTTCGATGGTGAAGACCATCCCCGGCTCCAGCCTGAGCCCCTCGCCGCGCCGGCCATGGTGAAGCACGTTCGGTTCTTCGTGGTAGATCCGGCCAATGCCGTGCCCGCAGTACTCGCGCACCACGCTGAAGTGCTCTCGATGGGCGACGGACTGGATGGCATGGCCAATGTCCCCCAGCGTCGCGCCGGGCCTGACCTGCCGGATGCCGGCCAGCAGGGCTTCGTAGGTGGTCTCCACCAGACGCCGGGCCAGCACGTTGGGTGTGCCGACGAAGTACATGCGGCTGGTGTCGCCGAACCAGCCGTCCTGGTTGACGGCCACATCGATGTTGATGATGTCGCCCTTCTTCAGCAGCTTGTCGGGCGAGGGGATGCCGTGGCAGACCACCTGGTTGACGGAGGTGAGGATGGTCTTGGGGTACCCGTGGTACCCCAGGTTGGCCGGGATGGCGCCCTGGACGTTCACGATGTGGTCGTGGCAGATCCGGTCCAGCGTCTCCGTGCTGACCCCGGGGACGACGTGGGGCTCGATCATGCCGAGCACCTCCGCGGCCAGCCTGCCGGCGCGCCGCGCCATCTCGATGTCCTCGGCGGACTTGATGGTGATGCCGCGAGCCACTAGCGCTGGCCCGCCGGGGCTGTGCGGGACTTGCCCGGCGGGGTCGCGGCCGCCACGGTGATGTCCAGGCCCCCCGCGAGCTCCGCCCGCACCAACAGCTGGCAGATCTCCCGGTGGTCCAGCCCCGGGTGAAGCTCGGTCAGCATGCCAACCCGCATCCAGTGTTCGGCCTGCGCATTGATGGACCTGCTCAGCGCATTCCCCGCCACGCGCAGGTTCTCGTGCATCAGGTCCGAAATCTTGACGATCCCCATTCACCACCTTTATATGAAACGTATATGAATTATATACGCCTCAAGGTGGACGGCGGCTAGTTGGTGTTGGCCGGCGGGGTGGGTGGCGCGGCGGCCGGTGGGGGGTCCACCGGATCCAGCAGGCTCTTGGGCGGGTTGCGCTTCATTTCACCGGCCAGCGTCAGCTGCTCGGGACTCATGCATTCATCGGCCAGCCGCTTGCCCAGTTGCTGGCTCATGAGCATGGACTTGTTGCCCAACTGCAGCCACATGGCGCCCCGCTTCGGGTCTTCGAGACGGATGGCACCGGTGCGGCTTTCCACCGGGTGCATGTAGTACCGCGCGTTGCGCATGTTCTTCACCTGCACGATGAAGAACCCCTGCCGCTTGGCGGGCACGATCTCCACAGCCGAGCCGAGTTCGCAGGGGATGTTGCCGAGGTACACGCGCTGCGCGACCGCGAGATCGGCTTCGGTTAGGTTCACGCTGGAATCCTCTTCGATCGGCGTCACTTCTTCCACGGCCTTGGCCGCGGAGCGCGCCAGCGGCGCGCGTTTGGTCGTGGTGGTGGGTTTGGCCACCGGCTTGGCGGCGGGCTTCGCGGGGGTCTGCTGCGCCATCACCGGGATGGGCGCGAACGCCACGGCGCTCAGGGAGAAGACAAGGGCAAGGATTTTCATGGGCCCTAGTCTGCCCGCATGGCCGCTGAAATGCTGTTCGCAGATGTTTCGACCACATTCACCGTGGGCCGCCCATGGCGCGGCTAGGGAAAGAACAACAGCACAGCGAACACGGCAAACAGCGCGAGGTGCATGTAACCCTGCAGCGCCGAGGTGCGCTGGCCGTTGAAGGTGAGCATGCTCAGCACGGCGGTGGCCACAAACAGGGCCGTGTCCATGTGGGAGATGCCCATGACGACCTGCTTGTCGTACAACAAGCCAATGGCCAGCACCGCGGGAACCGTGAGCCCCACGGTGGAGACAAAGGCACCCAGACACAGGTTGACGGCCCGCTGCATCTCATTGCCCAGCGCCGCGCGCACGGCGGTCAAGGACTCGGGGGTGAACACGATCAGGGCGATGAGCACGCCACTCACGGCCACGGGCGCGCCCGCGGCCGCAATGCCGTAGTCGAGCACGACGGCCAGGTGGTGGCCCAGCAGAACGATCGGAACAATCATGGCCAGCAGCAGCAGCGAATGCACCCAGACATCCTTCCTGCTTTGCTGGACAGAACCCTCCGCCTTTTCGGTCTCGGTCGGCGCCCTGGAGGTGCGTTCCATGCGGCGCACCACCATCGCCCCGGGAGGGGGCTGAACGAAGAGGCGCTTGTGGCTGCCGATCTGCTTCCACAGGAAGGCCGCGTACAGCAGCGCGGTGAGGACACCGATGCCCATCGCCTGCTCAGGCCCGAATTCACCCGCCGTGCTGGTGAACTTGGGCAGCACCAGGGCCACCGTGGTCAACAGGGCAATCATCGACAGGTAGGCCGTCGCCCCCTGCGCATTGAACTCCTGTTCGCCATGCCGGGCAGCGCCCACCGTCAGGCAGATCCCCATCACGAGGTTCAGGATGATCATCAACACGGCAAAAATGGAATCGCGCCCGATCGTGGGGGCTTCCCCTGGTCCCAACAGCACCGAGGCAATCAGGATGACCTCGATGGACACGATGGACAGCGTCAGGATGAGCGTGCCGTATGGCTCGCCCAGTTTGTGCGCCAGGTAGTCCGCCTCATGCACGACACCAAACGACGCCGCCACGATGGTGGCCAGCAGCACGGCGAAGCTCAGGCCGGCGGCGCCGGGTGTGAGTGGCGCGGCCAGCCAGGAGGAACCGTAAAAAGAGAACAACCCCACCACGACCCATGCACCGAGCAGAAGCGCCCAGGTGGCCGGAGAGATGAGCCGCGCGCGCGCGGCGGGTGGGTGGAGGGGGGAGGCGTTGACCATGGCGACCACTTTCACAAGCAGTGCGGGGGCCGTCCCTCGCGGTTGAATCCATGCCGATGGGGTCGTCCCCATTCGGCCTCACACCTGGCGCGTGAGCCCCACAATTATAGGTTTCGAGCTTGTGACCCCGTGAACCGCCTCAGCCGCGCTTTCCTCTCAGGGCATTGGCGCGGACCTGAACAGGACCTGTGAAGCGGCCCTGTTCGGGCGCCATGCGGCTGGAGAAGAAACGGTGCTCGTGACCGCTCAGAGATGGGCCGATGCCATGTGGGCCATGGCCAAGGCCGTGTCCGGCGCGGAGCCGTCCTCCAGATGCCAGCAAGCGGAAAGGCCCGCCCAGGCCAGGATCCATTGAAGCAGCCGCCTGCGCTCGAGACCCGCCGAGGCGGCAACCACCTCCAGCCGGCGGAGAAACCGCTCTGGCGAGGTGGCGGTCTCAGCGTCGGGATTGCAGAAGAGGTTAGCGTAGTCAAAACCGCATTCGCCCCACAGGCCCTTGGGGTCGATCGCGAGCCAACCGCGCGGACCGAAGTCCAGGACGTTGCCGTGGTGGATGTCCCCGTGAAGCACACCGACATCCCGCGCCGAGGCCAACAAGTCCCGTGCGGTCGCTGCGGCCGTGGCGAAGATGCCGCCTCTTGCTGCCGCACAGGCCTCCAGCCCCTGAAACCAGGCGGGCAAGGCGGTGAGTGCCGGTGGCGGCCCTGGCCGAGGCGCGTGCAGTCGGGCGACCACGGCGCACAGGATGTTGCAGGCTTCATCGTCGCGCCCATGGCGAGCCATCTCGGCGAGCGCCATGCCGCCTGGCGCTCGCTCCAACAGCAGCGCCGGGCCCTCGTGGGCCAGCACCCTGGCCGCACCGTCGCCCTGCCACCAGGCCATCAATGCCGCGCCGGCCCGCTCTTCCTGTTGGGTGGACAGCTTCAACATGGCGGGCGTCCCGTGGAAGCGCACGGGCAGGAGCTGCCCGCTGTTCGTGACGACCGGCGGGCCGTCGGGCACCAGGCCCCAGCGATGGATGTGCTCGGCCCTCATTCCGACACCTTACTGCATGCCCCCTGTCACCTGCATTGCTCGTCAAACGTGCTCGTCATGGTGGACACCACTTCGGGGCGGATGCCGAGCCAGGTCTCGACCTTCATGTTCGTGGCCTTGGCTTCGCATTGGAGCCGCGCCTGTTCGGGAGGTTTTGCCGGCATCAGCTTGATCAAACCCGACAGGGCATCGCAATACTGTTTGAAGTTCTTCACGCGCAATGCGTTGTCTCTCTGGGTGCGGAGCTTGTCGTACTCGGCACACTGCGGATCGGGTGCCGCGGTGGACACGGCGGCGAGCAAGGACAGGGTCAGGCCAAGAAGGAGTTTGCGCATGGGAACGGGTCCGGGGCGGGACGTGGTTGGATCGGAAGGGGCGAGGGTCAACAGACGATCGCGAGTATTCATCGCGACCCTCCCTGGCGTGAAGTGACCCCGGTCACATGGCGGTGAGCGAGATCGGCAGATCAGCGCGCCAGCGCGTCCAGCAGCTGTTGCGCTTGCACAGGTTTGTGCAGGAAGGGCACACCGCTGGTTCGGATGTCGGTGATGCGTTGCGGCGCGGTCTCGCCGGTCACCAGCAAGGTGCGCAGGTGGGGTGAGGTGTTGCGCAGGACCAGGAGGTAGTCCAGGCCGTTGCGTTCTCCCGGGAGCCGGAAGTCGGAAACGACGGCGTCGATCGGGTGTCGCTGCAGCAGGTGCTGCGCCTGCGCCAGATCGCTGGCGGGATACACCGTGCAACCGCGCGCGGAGAGCACCAATGCCATGGCCTCGCGGCTGGCCGGCTCGTCGTCAATGACGAGCACATGGCGCGGCAGGCTGCTCGCGGCGTGAACCGGTGGAACAAGGCCAGCGTCTGCAGGGCTTGCCGGATGGAGCCTGCGCCCGTCGGCCTGTTTCACCCACACCCGAAAGCGTGTGCCTCGCGACGGCATCGATGAGAGCGCCATGGGATGTTCCAGCAGGCTCGAGAGCCGTTTGACGATGGACAGGCCGATGCCCAGACCGGATGCGCGGTCGCGTTGTGGATTGGCCAGCTGGTAGAACTCGTCGAACACCCGTTGTTGATGTTCTGTCGCGATGCCGATGCCGGTGTCGACCACCTCGAAGCGGATCCAACCGGCCCGTCCCGCGGGGACCCCCGCCCTTGCCGCGACGAGCACACCACCGGTGCGCGTGTATTTGATGGCGTTGTCGATCAGATTGCCGAGCAGGCGCGTGAGCAGCTGCACGTCGCTCACGACGACCAGATCGCCCGGCGCCCGGAACCGAAGCTGCAGGTCTCGCTCCTGGGCGCTGCCGGAGAACATGTGGTTCAGCGACAGGAACAGCTCGTGTACGCGCACGGGCGCCAGCGCGGGTTGCACGGCGCCCGCATCCAGCCGGGAGATGTCGAGCATGGTGTCCAGCGACTGGTTCAGCATGCGCACCGAGTGGCTCAACCGCGTGACCGTCTGTGCGCTGTCCGGATCGAGTTGGGACCGTTCCAGCACCGAGGTGAACAGCGAGATGGCATGAAGCGGTTGGCGCAGATCGTGGCTGGCGGACGCGAGAAAGCGGCTTTTTTCCCGGTTGGCGTTTTCGACCAGTTCCACCTGCTGGGCCAGGCGGCGGGCGAGGTCTTCCTTTTCAAAGCGCACCGTCAGCGACTGCTCGAGCAGGTCCGCCTGCTGGAACGTCCACTTGAGCGTCATCACCAGAAAAAGCGTCATGCAGAAGGCCAGCACCGAACCGACCAGGCCACCGTGCCAGAGGCAGGCGGAGATCATGCCGACCGCCGCCGGGACGCTGAACGCGGCGATGGTCTGGCGGTGGGTGGAGACGATCGCGGAGCCGAGCGATATCGCACCCATGATGAACACGGAGATGAGAATCAGAGGGTCCACGTTCCGGTGCGCGTTGAGCAGCCAGGGTGCGGCCCCCCACATGGCGCCCAGCAGAAAGATGTCCCGGACACGGCCTTGCAGGATGCGGGGCAACTCGTGGTCCTGCAGGGGGCCGTGGGCCTCCAGCTTTCTGCGCTGCACGTAGCTCGTGAAGACGACGATGTAGAACAGGCCGAGCCAGACCAGGGGAAGCAGGGACGTCCCATTCAGGTAGAACAGGATCGCCAGCGGCGTGGCGAAAGGGATGGGCGAGAGGATGCGCACCGGCCCGGTCTTTTGCAGCAGGAGCGCGAGCTGGATGCGCTGCACGGTCAGTGGCGACCGGGCTTGCACGCCCAGCGCCCGGTGAATGCTCGTCAGCAGCTTCTCGATCACACCAGGCTCAGGAAAACAGCCCGATCAGCTCGGCGCGGGAGCGAACGTTGAAGACGAGAAAAATCGTCGAAACGCAATTCTTCACCGAGCCCAGCACCAGCCCGGTTTCGGCGGCGATCGCCTGGTTGTCGAGGCCGCTGAGCAGCAGCTCCAGGACCTGGACCTGGCGGTCGGTCAACCGGACGCCAGGCCTCAGGTTCTGGCTGCGGGCCGCCGCGCCGTGTTTCCCCGGGCGATGGCTGGCCGTGGAGGCGCTCTCAATCGCCGCGAGCATGCCCTTCAATCCATGGGTATCGCCCGTCTTGCAGAAGTAGCCCCAGGCACCGTGCGCCAAGGCTTCTTCGCGAACGCGGGGATCGTGCGTGCCCGACACGACCACGATCGGCAACTGCGGATAGAGCTGTCGCAGGAGTTTGAGGCCGGTCAGGCCGCGGGTGTCGCCCAGGTTCAGATCGAGCAGCAGCAGAAAGACCTCCTCGGCGCGCTGCTTCAGAAACAGCAGGGCCTGCTCCAGGCTGTGCGCATCGGCCACATGGAAACGGTCGGCGAAGTGCTGAACGATCACCTGGCGCAGACCCATCCGCACCAGTTCGTGGTCGTCCACGGCCAGTATCGTTTTGCATCGCTGGGTTTCTGACATCGCCAGATGTTAGCCGCGGCAGCATCGCGGCCGCGGTGGGCGCAAGGATTCGCCGCTCATGCCTCGGGACGGCCCTTTTCCTCCTCGTCGCGCTCATACCGCCTGGCGAGTGGGAACGGTGGCAGCCAGGATTCGCGGCGCACGGTCCAGAGTTCGTAGGTGGGCACGAACTGGTCGGGCGCATCGAGGGTGCCCAGGTTGACTTCGATTTCGTCACCACTGCGCCCATACACCGACGAGCCACAGCGAGGACAGAAGAACCTGCCGGCGTAGTCGCTCGTTTCGCCTTCGACGGTCACGGCGTTCTGCGGAAAGATCGCGGAGGCGTGGAAGAGCGCGCCGTGGTGTTTCCGACAGTCGAGACAGTGGCACAGGCCCACCCGATGGGGTCGGCCGGTGGCTTCAATTCGAACGTTGCCGCACAGGCAACCACCCGTGAATCGGTCCATGCTGCGTCTCCTGGGATCGACCGCCATTGTCTCCCCGGCACCCGGTCTTCGAAAACGGTTTTTTTGACCACGGACCCACGGGCGTTCAGTAGGTGATGAACACCGTGTGCGCCTGGGTGCCCGAGCATGTGGGCCCGGTGCAGGTGCCTGCCTGACCCGCCTGCATGCTGCCGGTGAGCGTGACCGCCTGGCCGGTGTTGCCGTTGCCGCTGCCCGAAGCGGGCGACGGGGTGATGGTGTACCGCAGACCTTGGAGCACGGCGGGGTTCGGGCTCACAGAGATGGTCCACGGCAGGCCCGAGCTGCAGCGCAACATGAAGCTGGTGGTTGAGGTTTGTGCTGTGGCGCTGAACGCGGTGTAGTTGAACGCCAGGTTGCCCGGGTATCCGTTGTTCAAGTACACCGGCTCGGTTTCAGGCGCCGTTTCAAGCGTCGTGCCCCTTACCGTGAATGGGGTGCCCGCGAACATGCTTGCAATGGTCACGGACGACACCACCAACAAGGTGGTCAACCTGCAACTGACCTACCCGCTGTTCAAGTACACGGGCAACGCGACCGGTTTGCCGGTGCTCGGAACCGGGGCGCCCGCCGGCCTCACCACCACGATTGAAAAAGACGAATCCGATCCGCTCAACAAGCAGGTCGTAGTGAAGATCGCCCCGCCCACGTTGTACTGGGCGCCCACCGCGACCGACTGCAACATCTCCACCCAATGGGGCGGTGGCTCGGGCACATGGAACACCCTTGCCTCGAACCAGGTCTGGTGCGCGCAGGGCAATGCCGCTCGCGTGGGTTGGCAACAGGGTGCCAAGGCGGTGTTTCCGCGGCTCGCAGCCAGCGTGAGCGTGGCCGACGCGATCCAGTTCGAAAGCCTCGAATTCCAGGTGGCCGGTTACTCGCTCAACCTGGGCGCCGGGGGCCGGCTGACCGGCACTTCGACGGGCAGCACGGTGACCGCCATCACCACCAGCCATGCCGTCGGCACGACCACCACCATTGCCGCCCCTCTGGACGGCAACCTGCCCCATACGAAGGAAGGCACCGGGACGCTGATGCTGACCGGCAGCAACACCTTCGGTGGCAGCATCGCGGTCAATGGGGGTACCTTGCAGCTCGGCAACAGCAGCGGCACAAACCTGCTTTCGAGCACCACGGAGGTCAAACTCTCTGGTGGTGGGGTCCTCGCCTTGAATCTGGCCAACAACGCCACCTTCAACAACAAGATTTCCGGCGCAGGCGCGGTGAACAAAATTGACTCCGGGACCCTGAATCTGGGAGGGGTCAGTGATTACAGCGGCGTGACCACCGTGAGCGCCGGCACGCTGAAAATCACGCACGCCAATGCCCTGGGCGCAGGTGGTTCGGGCAATGGGACGGTCGTGGACGGCACCACCACCGGCACGCTGCACCTGCTGGTGGACGTGGCGGAACCTATCACGCTGCAAAACAACGGCAAGCTCCTGACCGATTCGGGGAGCCGCACCTTGAGCGGCGCGCTGAGCATGGGCACAGCAGGGGGAACGGTCGACGTGACCGGCACGGAGCTGCTCGTGACGGGCAACATGGGCACTGGCTCGACGGCTCTCAACAAGATTGGTGCGGGCAACCTGGTGCTGAGCGGGGTCAACAGCGCGCACACGGGGCCGATCAACGTGAACGCGGGCAAGCTGATCGCCGCCAACAACGCGGCCCTGTCCTGCCTAGACATAACAGTGTGGAGTTGGGTGATTGGGCTGGATCGCTCCAGAAGGCTTTCGGATCGCGGCGTCGTCCGCGCCGCTGAAGAGGTGGGGGTTGTTGGCGTTGGCGTCGCCTGCAAGGCGGACCAAATGATGCTTGTCCATCATCTACCGGCCGAGGTTTTCGCTGCGCGGTTGGGTACGAGTTGCGGCTTTTTTGGTTCGAGTCGCTTTGCATTGGCATCGAACGACGGCTTCAGCCCAGTCGGTCGCGTTGCCTGGTTGCCGCCCGAGGGCAGCCCTGGGGGCTGTCCTTCAAGAATCTGGACATAAGTCACGTTTGAACTTTTTGTTGAGTTTCGGCGCGTGCTCGTGCTGCGCTATCTGCATTTGGTGTCCCTGTTGTCGGATGCCTCGTTGGTGCTGATGCAATGCACTCCAAGGCGATGACGGGCGGAGCTTCCATCGAAGTTCCGTCGCCGCAAGCCGCTTCCCTGGTTGGGAAACACCGTTGTCGCAGCTTTCCCACGGCGGCGGACTTTTGAAGGAGCAGGTCAAATGGACGGATCCGATGTCAAATTCCTGGCACCCAGCACGCCGCAGGAGTCAAAATTCGAGATTGCTCAAGGAATCGTGTCCATCGAGGGGCGATCCCTGGGGTTTCGCGGTTTTGGTGGTGTGCGCCACCTGAGCCTCAGTTCGGGATGGTCTTTCGATCTGACCTCCGGCGTCGGAGGCGCGGAGCAACTGCGACTATGTGGCGTGAGCGAAGACTATTGCGCTTCCATGAAGGGCAATGTGTTGACCCTGAGTCATCTGGCCCAAGGCACCATCGTCAAGCTCCAGGCGGGGCGCGGCCCTTGCCGCATTGTCTTTGACGATGGGTTTGTCGGGGTCGGTGATCTTTGGCGCAACATGACGCAGGCGGCGGCCTTGTCCAGATTGACGGGTGAGTCAGGCCTCACGGACAGCGCCATGGTGGCGAGTCACGTTCACCCCAGCCGGGACGCGGCCTTCCTCGTCGGTGCGCACGTCCTGCCCGAAGGGGCCCTGCTGAGGGCGGCCGGTCTGGATCGGGTGGAAACCGTCTATGAGCCCGACGCCGGTCTGCCCATCTGTCTGGAAGGTGCTTTCGCGGACTATGGCGTGACCGCCCAGGGAATGGTGATCGCGTTGGATCGGCAGCGGCATGGCTGCTTCGAAGGCGTCTATCTGGTGGGGGCCTCGCAATTGAATTTCGCGGATGGACAGGTCGAGATGGGTGCATTGCGAGACGCGCTTCAATCCTTGTGCCTCGGGCCCATGTCGGAGGACTTGTTTTCTCCTCAGATGGACGAGCCCGTCGCCACATCGGTTGCGCTCTCGATAGAGCCGACCGCGTCGTGTTCGGAGTCCTGGTTCGGCGGTCTCTTTCATGGAGGACTGTTGAGCGGTCTGTGCGTTGGACAGGTGTTCGAAGTGGCCGTGTCCTTCAACGAGGCAATGTGTGTGTGGGGTGCTCCGCAGGTGGAGCTTCGCCTGGGGCGGCTGAACCGGGTGGCTCAATACCGGGGGCGAAGTGGTGGTGAAACCTTGCGTTTCACCTATGTCGTGACGGAAGATGACGTGCTTGAAACCTCGCTGAACGCGGCCGAGGTGAGCGTTGCCCGCGCTGAACGCCTGCGCCTGGATATCGAGGTGGGCAACCTGTTGCTCAATGGCGCGGAGATTCACCCCTTTTCTGACCTTCGGTATCGGCATGCGGGGGTGGCTCGCGAGGAAGGCATGCACACGGTCACACCGGACTATCACCGGATGCTTCAGGAAAGAGCGGGTTTTCGGATGAAGGTGGATGTGAACCTGGATGAGCTGGAGCGCGTCGACGACCTGCTCTGCCATTGAGTCAATCGCCCCCCGGCGGTGGGTCGCCGGGTGCAGTGGCCGCACTCGCTGCGCGGTGAACTGAACGGTGCGTGGAATGTGCCAGGCATATTCGTGTCAAAAAACCGCAACTCGTTCCAAAAAACCGTCGATTCGTTCCAATCTCGATGGTCCACGGGAGGCGTCCGTGATCATTGATGCACTTTCTGACCACATGATCATTTGTATGTCAGCCCGTGCTCCAACTTTCACAAGGCTCAACGGGGGGCTGTGAGGCAACGCGGCGTGCTTGAATTATTTTCCTAAAAAGCATGCCGAAGAGTTCGTTCCCCATCCCTGCGGGATTTCCCTTCGGCCACGACGGAACGATGAGCACCTATGGAAAAAAACAGCAGAAAATCCCGGCACTCCCCGGCGCCGTGTGACATGCCGCTTTTTTTGGCCGATCCGATTTTCGCATCGGCCCAAGGAGAAGAAGATGGGTCCCATCAGAGTCGTGATTGCAGAAGACGACGTGCACCAAGCGGAGGGCATTGCCTCCATGGTGCGCCAACTCAGGTCCAGTTGGTTGGTCCAGAACCTTGTTCATGATCGTGACCAGCTGGTTCAAGCGCTCGAAGAGGTCGTTCCGGATGTCTTGTTGCTGGATTTGCACATGCCGGAGCGCGCGTCGAACACGCAGAGCATCCTGCAGTTGGTGCGGTCCACGGTGGCCCCCCCCATCGTCATTCTGATCACGGGCGATCCGACGAAAGCGCTGGAAGCGTATGAAAGCGATGTGGTCGATTACGTGGTGAAACCGGTTCGCCCGGCGCGCTTGGCGCAGGCGCTCGAGCGGGCGGAAGAAATGTTCTATGCCCGCCGGGCCGGTCGGGCCGGCTTGGTCAACGCGGTGCAAACGACTTCGCAGGTGCCCAATAGCTGGCTCAGTGGCGTGCGGGGTCGAGACATCGTGCTGATAGACCCTGTCAACATCATCTATCTGCAAGCGGAGCGCAAGTACACGGTGGCCTTCCTGTCGGACGGGCAGGCGCTCATGCGGTTTGGTATCTCCGATGTGGAGGCCAAGCTCGACATGAGTGCGTTTGTGCGCATCCACCGCAGCACGATTGTCAATGTCAAGCGCATCGACTTTCTTCGTCGCGATGAAATGGGGCGTCTTCGCGTGCACATGAAGGGACGCACGGAAAGCCTGATCGTCAGTCGCACGTTCGAGCACGCATTCAAGGGGGTTTGAAGTTAGGCCAGATCTTCCGAGGCGGAATGGGTGGAGGGTGCCACCCGTCGCGTCGCTTTTCACCCAGCGGCCCATTTCACAGGTGTTGACCTTGGCCGTTGGCCAAGTGTTGTCCGTTCCGGTGTTGGTCTGTGAGTGGGCCGCTTCCTCACCGCGGTTCGGGGCTTGGTTGGTGTCGCTGTTTGCACTGACGGCTTTGGTCTGTGCTTTGGCTTTCATCGTTTGGCGCTTCAGGCTGTTGCGAT
Source organism: Hydrogenophaga sp. FW305-3-2-15-A-LB1 (assembly GCF_058787875.1). Lineage (NCBI taxonomy): Bacteria > Pseudomonadati > Pseudomonadota > Betaproteobacteria > Burkholderiales > Comamonadaceae > Hydrogenophaga > Hydrogenophaga sp. FW305-3-2-15-A-LB1. The sequence goes on from NZ_JBYTAE010000046.1 coordinate 30,583, forward strand.
CGGCCCTCAATGCACAGCCCTTTGCCATGTCGGATCAGCCCACTTTTCGCGGACTGACAAAGCTCTCGTTGGTCTATGGCGTGGTCTGGGTGATCGCTTGCATCTGGATCTTTGTGGGCAGGGGCCCCTTGGCGCAAGGCTTTCAAGTGCTGTTGTTGACGCTGCAAGCTGGCGTGCTCCTGTCCTTGCTCTTTCACGTGGATGGACCATTGAAGCGAGCGGCTTGGGCACTGCTCTTCATGCAGGTCTTGTGCGTGGCAGGGATCGCGATGGCCTCAGACCAGTTTGAGCACCTCTATCCGCAGGTCATCGCGTCTCTGGTCTTTCTTCTGGTGGGCTATGCCGTGGCGTCGTTTCGGGCTCAAGAGCACGCGCACGTCCGCAAGATCCAGAAGGAGCGGCAAGAGGAAAAGGGCCATCTGGCTCAGCAAATCGCACACCTTCAAGAGGCGCACGCGGCCAAGGCACGCCTGTTGGCGATGGTCAGCCATGACTTGCGGCAACCCGTTCACGCGCTGGGACTCATGTTGGGGCGCTTGAGGCGCGAAGCCTCGCTGTCGTCGCTGCGGGTGGAGGTCGAAGCGGTGAACGAAGTGGTCAACTCGCTTTCGAAATCCCTCACCATGTTGATGGCCGTCACACGGCTGAACTCCGGGCAGGTCACGACGTTGTCGGAGGCCATCTCGCTGGAAAAGATGTTCAGCTCCTTGGCCAATGAGTTTGAAGAGACGGCCAGCACCAGCGGTTTGAGCGTCGTTTTCGAGGCGCACGAACTGAACGTGCTGACCGATCCCCATCATCTGAGAACGATCCTGACGAACCTGCTGTCCAACGCCATCAAGTATTCGTCGCGCGGCCTGGTGCGGATCACTGCCACGTCGCCGGCGCCCCAGTCGGTGGTGATCACCGTCGCGGACAACGGGATCGGCATCCCGACGGACGACCTGAACAAGATATTCGAGCCTTTTGTCCGATTGCCTTATCGAAAGGACTCGGTGGATGGCATCGGGCTTGGTTTGGCCATCGTCAAACAGACGGCCGATCTCATCAAAGCCCCCATTCAGGTGGAATCGCTGGTGGGGCAGGGAACCACCTTCTTCCTGACCCTGCCCCGCAGCCAGGACCTGCAGGCGGTGGTCGCACCCGCCAAGGACACCTACCTTCGTGGGTTGCGCATCGTCGTCGTGGACAACGATGAAATCGTGCTGGAAAGCATGGCGCGCACGCTGGAGGAGTGGGGTTGCCGCGTCATCGCCGCGTGCGACTGGGTTGGCCTGGAAGCCAAGCTGGAAATGACGTCCAGCCCGATCGACCTGATCCTGACCGACTTTCATCTGGACGCCGGACTGTCCGGCTATGAATTGATCAAACGGGTCCGCAAGCGGGCCGGGGCACAAATCCCGTCCATTCTGCTGACCGGGGATGTGGAAATCCGGCATGGCCCGGAAAGCACCGCCACCGCCGTTGTCATCGCCTACAAGCCCCTGCCCTACGAAAAACTGGCGAATCTCATCCAGGAGACCATTTCTTCCTTTGGGGCCCAGGCGTCAGGCGGCGCCTGAGGGCAGCCAGCGCGGCTGGCTCTTTTGTGTTACATTACGCAGTCGCCTTGAGCGACCAGCCGCATCCCGACTTCACTGCCAGGATGCAACCGCCCCCGGCAGAGGGGCTGCTGGTCCAGCCCCTCCAAGGTGCCGCCACACCGCTTTCTCACAGCACCGTGGCCTTCTTCCTCCCTGCTGTTGCCGATGCCTCTGCCGTGGCTCGTGCGCCGGTTCTGGCCTGACGCATCCGCGCCACGCCGAGATCGGATGAACCGGTGGGGCACCCCGGCGCATGGGGCTGCCACCTGTTATTTGTTTCGGGCATCCACGACGCCACGGTACCGACCGCGCGTCCCGCCCACTGATGTTTTTGATGATTCACACGAACGACACAACGATTACGAGACTGTCTCCCCTCACCATGGGCAAATATCGCATCGCGGCTTTGCCCCGCCTTCTGCCGGACGGCCTTTTTGCCGCGCAGGTCTCCATTGCCAGCGGCCATGGCAGCGCGTCCACCGACCGGGTGATCCGGTTCGACAGCGCCTTTCCCACACACGACGCGGCGGCGGATTACGCCCTTGCGCAAGGCATTGACTGGGTGCACGACTCGGTCCGCCTTTCCGCCCGCCCGAACTGACCGATACACTTCAAGCAAAGGAAACACCATGGCCAAAGAAGAACTGATCGACATGATGGGCATCGTCAACGAGGTGCTGCCCGACACGCGCTTTCGCGTCACGCTGGACAACGGTCATCAATTGATCGCTTATTCGGCCGGCAAGATGAAGAAGAACCACATCCGCATCCTGGCGGGTGACCGGGTGTCGCTGGAGCTCTCGCCCTACGACCTGACCAAGGGCCGCATCAACTTCCGCCACATCGAAGGCCGCGGCCCGATGGTGCCGCGCAAGCCGCGCTGATCCTTCGTTTTTCTCAGTAGAACAGCGCCTGCAGGTCGACGCTGCTGCGTCGGCCCACGTCGGCGTGGTGCGCCGACAGCCAGGCGCTGCCGTGCTCGCGGCCCAGCGCGAACAGCATTTCAAAGAAGCGCATGTTCGCCGCGGCCTTGCTCTCGGCGCTCAGCTCGCGCATGACCTCGCTGGCCTCGATCACGTGAAAGTGCGTGCCGGCCAAGCGCCGGTCGAGTTCGCCCCGGCGCCACCAGGGGCTGTGGGCCGCGCGCTCGCGCAGGTGGGCAAACATGCGCATCTCGCGCAGGAAGGTGGCGTTGAACGCCAGTTCCATCATGCGGCTCTTGATGTCCGCTGCCGACTGCGGCGTGGCGCTGTGCTTGAGCGGGGCCAGCATCACCAGCACGATGTCGCGCGCGCGGCACTCGTGGAACAGCGGGAACACCGCCGGATTGGCCGCGTAACCCCCATCCCAGTAAGGCTCTCCATCGATCACCACGCTGCGGTGCATGGTGGGCAGGCAGGCCGAGGCCAGCACCGCGTCGGGCGTGAGCTCCCCCGAGCGGAACAGCCGCAGCTTGCCGGTGTTGACGTTGGTCGCCGCGACGAACAGCTTGACCGGGCTGCGCGCGCGCAGGCGCTCGAAATCGACCTGGCTCGACAGGATCTTGCGCAAGGGGTTGAGGTCGAACGGGTTGAGCTGCTCGGGCGAGAAGTAGTGGGTCCACTGCAGCATGAGCTGCATGGCCGGCGCCAGCCGCATGTCCTTGCCGTCGGCCGTGGGCAAGGCCACCTCGAACGGCATGCTGGCCGCCACGGCGCTCCAGAAGCCCCTGAGCGCGGCGCGCGCGCCCTCCGCTCCCCCGGCCATCAGGCCTTGCGCCAGCAGCACCGCGTTCATCGCGCCCGCGCTGGTGCCACTCACGCCGTCGAAGCGCAGGCGCCCTTCCTCCAGCAGGGCATCGAGCACCCCCCAGGTGAAAGCGCCGTGCGCGCCGCCGCCCTGCAGGGCCAGGTTGACGGTGGGCGGACCGCGCCAGCGCAGGGCCATGGGGCCTACCCGCGCGTGCGCCGGGCCCGCACGGCGGCCGCCAGGCCTTCGAGCACCGGCACGGTCTGCTCGAACGAGATGCAGGCATCGGTCACGCTCACGCCCGCCTGCAGGGGCTGGCCGGGCACGATGTCCTGCCGGCCTTCGTGCAGGTGGCTCTCGATCATCACACCGACGATGCGGCGCTCGCCCGCGCCGATCTGCGCGGCCACATCGGCGGCCACGTCGATCTGCCGGCGGTGCTGCTTGCTGCTGTTGGCGTGCGACACATCGACCATCACCTGTTCGCGCAGGCCGGCTTTCTGCAGCAGGCCGCAGGCAGCGGCGACGTCCGCGGCGCTGTAGTTGGGCTGCGCGCCGCCGCGCAGGATCACGTGGCAGTCGTCGTTGCCACGCGTCTCGAAGATCGCGGCCTGCCCCATCTTGGTCATGCCCATGAAGGCGTGCGCGGCGCGCGCGGCCTGGATCGCGTCGGACGCGACCTTGACCCCGCCGTCGGTGCCGTTCTTGAAGCCCACCGGGCAGCTCAGCCCGCTGGCGAGCTGCCGATGGCTCTGGCTCTCGGTGGTGCGCGCGCCGATCGCGCCCCAGCTCACCAGGTCGCTGATGAACTGCGGGCTGAGCAGGTCCAGGAATTCGGTGCCCACCGGCAGGCCGAGCGCGAGCACCTCCAGCAGCAGCGCGCGCGCCATCTCCAGCCCTTCGTTGATCGCGAAGCTGCCATCGAGGTGCGGGTCGTTGATGTAGCCCTTCCAGCCCACCGTGGTGCGTGGCTTCTCGAAGTACACACGCATCACCACCAGCAGGTCCTCCTGCAGGGCGTCGGCCTGGGCCTTGAGGCGCTCGGCGTAGTCGATGGCCTGGGCGTGGTCGTGGATGGAGCACGGGCCGACGACGACCACGAGGCGGTCGTCCTGCCCATGCAGCACGCGCGAGATCGCGGCGCGGCTGCTTTCCACCAGGGCTTGCGCGGGATCGGGCGCGGGCAGCCATTCCTGCAGCAGGGCCGGCGTGATCAGGGGGCGCACCGCGCCGATGCGCAGGTCGTCGATGCGGGTGGTGTCGTGGGTGGACAGGACGGTGTGCGGGGTGTGGGTTTTCATGGCAGATCGAAATGTCGGGCGGATGACAAAGAAGCGGCCCGAGGTCCGTGGGCGCGCAAAAAGGTCACGTTCGGTGGATTCTGGGGCATGGGCGGTTTCAGGCGCCGAAGCGCGCGGTCGACACAGACGGAGACAGGCCCACCGTGTGGGCGATGGAAGATGGACAGGACGATGAAGACCTTTTACCTCGGACTCGTGGCAGTGTGCCTGGGCAGCGGCCCGGCCCTGGCGCAGACGACCGCGCCCGGCGACCCGCCCGCGAGGGTGGTGGAGCCTTTCAAGAGCGAGGTCTGGATCAACGTGGGCGGCTTCTCGCGCCACTTTGCCCGCCACAACGGCTACAACGAGAACAACCTGGGCCTGGGCGCCGAGTACCGCACCAGCGCCGAGCTGTCGTACATGGCCATGAACTGGCAGCCCTGGTCGCTGGGGCCGATCAAGCTGCGCGTGGTTTGAGGGCCTGCGCATCCGGGCGCTGTGTGTGCGTCTGGATGAAGCGGGGCAGGGCGGCGCGCGTGCAGCGCTGCAGGGCCATCAGAAAACCGTGATCGGGCTCGTCCACACCATGGTTTGCGCGCAGGTCGTGCTGGATGCGGCCCAGCAGCTCGGCCGCCATCTCGGCGTCGGCCAAGGCCCGGTGTGCCTGGCCGGTGCGCGGCAGCCGAAAAAAATCCACCAATGAACCCAGCTTGTGGCTCGGCGCCTCGGGGTAGAGCCGGCGCGAGAGCAGCACGGTGCAGGCAAAGGGTTGCGGCGCCTGCGCGCCGGCGCGCTCGAGCTCGGCCGTCCAGAAGCGGCGGTCGAACGCCGCGTTGTGCGCCACCATGGGCACCTCGCCCACGAAACGCGCGGCCTCGCGCATCACGGTGTCGGCCGGTGGCGCGGTCTCGATCATGGCGTTGGTGATGCCGGTCAGCTGCGTGATGAAAGACGGGATGCGCACGCCCGCGTTCATCAGGCTCTGGTAGCGGTCCACCACGCGCCCCTGTTCGGTGATGACGATGGCCACCTCGGTGGCGCGGTCGCCCATGGTGGGCGAGATGCCGGTGGTTTCGAAGTCGATGACAGCAATGCGGGACATGGGGCTGAACTGTAGCGCGGCGCGCACCCCATGCGCCGAAGCCCCGACATCGCTGAAAGACGCCGGGGTTCCGGTGGGCGGGCCGTTCAGCGCTGGACCACCACCAGGGTCTGCGTCATGTAGCGGTGCGGCGCCTGTTCGCGGTAGGTGATGCCGGTCTGGCCGTCGGCCACCAGCTCACCGCGCGCCCAGGCGGTGCGCAGCTCGGCCCGCACGTCGGCGCGGGTCTTCATCGATGCCATGGGCATGGTGGCGTAGCGGCCAGGGTTCAGGTCGCGGTAGGTGGCACCGGTCTGGCCATCGGCGATCAGCGTGCCGTTGCGCTGCGCTTGGGCGAGTTCGGCGCGCACCTGGTCGCGCGTCTTGGGCGACGCAGCGTCGGCGGCCAGCGCCATGCCGGCGCAGGCGGTGGAGAGGGCCAGGGCGATGAGGGAGAGGCGGGCGAGTTTCATGGGAGGCTCCTTGGGGTTGTGCCGGCGGTGCCGGCGTTGGCTTGCCCACTGGATACGCGCTTATCCCGCCACTGGATTCAACCCGGTGCGCGCTCAGCCCGCCGCCTTGGGGTACAGCACCATCTGCGTGCAGCGGAACAGGGCAATCGTCTTGCCTGTCTCGCGGTGCGTGACCACCGCGTCCCACACCTGCGTGGTGCGGCCCAGGTGCGCGGGTTTGGCCACGCAGTCGATGGTGCCTTCCAGCGCCGTGCCCAGGTGGTTGCTCTTGAGCTCGATGGTGGTGAAGCCGTTGGCCTCCTTGGGCAGGTTGGCCACGCAGCCGTAGCCGCAGGCCGTGTCGGCCAGCGTGACCACGCTGCCCGCGTGCAGGAAACCATTGGGTGCCATGGTGTGGGGCTGCACCGCGAGTTCGGCGCGCACCTCCTGCGGGCTCACCTGCGTGAAGACCAGGCCGAGATGGCCCGGCAGTTTGCCCACGCTGCGTTGGTTGAATTGTTCGGTGAGGTCGGTCATGCGGGTCTCCTGTTTTTTGGAATGAAAGGGCGAGGGGCTCAGCGCGTCCAGCTGCCCAGCCGGATCGCGATCGCCAGGGTGGAACCATAAACGACCAGGCTGAGCGCGACCACCGCGAACAGGCCGCTGGCCGAGGTCTGGAACACGTGCACGCAGAGCCAGCCGCCCACCCCGAGGATGACGAGGCGGCCCATGCTGCCCGCGAGCGGCCAGAACATGCGGCCCGCGCCCTGCGAAGCGAAGAACAGCGCCAGGCCCAGGCCGAAGAAGCCGTAACAGCCGCCCACGATGTTCAGGTAGCTGGCGCCGAAGGCCAGCACCGCGGCGTCCTGCGTGAAGAGGTTCATCCACAGCCCGGGTGCGATCGCGGTCGCCACGCCGATGGCGCCCGTGATGGCCGCCACCACCGCGCCACCGGCCCAGGCCACGCGCACCGCGCGCGGGGCCTGCCCCGCGCCCATGTTGGTCGCGACCATCGCGGTCAGCGCGGTGCCGAAGCCGAACGCGATCGGTACCAGGATGTACTCGAGCCGCGCCGCCACGCCATAGCCCGCGAGCGCGGCCGTGCCGTAGTGGCCCACGAACGCCGTGGCCACCGCGATGGAGGCGTTGCTGATCACCGGGCTGAGCGAGGCCGGCAGGCCCACGCGCAGGATCTCGCGCCACAGCGAGCGCTGGGGCCACCACGGTGTGCGCCCCAGGTGCACCGCGCCGTCGCGGCGCAGCAGCCAGGCCACCATCACCACGGCCGACAGCGCGTTCACCGTGAGCGTGCTCAGGGCCGCGCCGGCCACGCCGATGCCCGGCACCGGGCCCCAGCCGAACACCAGCAGCGGGCTCAGGCCCAGGTGCATCAGCGCGGTGGCCACCAGCAGCAGCGAGGGCAGCAGCATGTTGCCCGCGCCGCGCACCACGGCGGCCAGCACGTTGGTGAACCAGATCACCGCGGCGCCCGCGAACAGCGCGTTCGAATACGCCAGCGCCGCCTCCAGCGCCGGCCCGCGCCCACCCATGGCGGCGAAGATGCCGCGCCCGCCGCCGAGCATGGCCGCCATGAACAGCACTGCCAGCAGCGCGGCGATCAACAAGGCCTGCTGCGCCAGCCGGCTCGCGTCCTCGCGCCGGCCCGCGCCCAGCGCGCGCGCCACGGCGGCGGTGGTCGCGCCGCCGATGCCACCGGCCGACATCTGCAGCATCAGCATCGACAAGGGGAACACCAGCGCGATGCCGGCGAGCGCGTCCGCCCCCACCAACCCGAGGATGTAGCCGTCGTAGCCGATCACGATGGTCATGGCGAACAGGCCCATCACATTGGGCGTGGCCAGCCGGAACAGCGTGGGCAGCAGCGGCGCGTGCAGCATCTGCTGCACGCGGGTCTGGGCGGGGTCGGCGCGCGGTGCGTCGACGGGCAGGACAGCGCTCATGGGGGGCTCCGCTCAGGCGCGCGCATCGCGCAGGTAGATGCCGGGTTCGGCCGAGAGGCCGCGTTTGACCTGCTGCGTGAGCTCGTCGCCCAGCACCTCCTCGGCACCGGCTTCCAGCGCGTCGAAGGCGCGGCGCACGATGGCCTCGGGCGTGGACTTGGGCATCTCGATGCCGCGCGTGAGGTCGGTGTCCACGAAACCCATGTGCAGGCCCAGCACCTGCGTGCCCTGCGCGCGCAGGTCGTGGCGCAGCCCGTTCGTGAGCGCCCAGGCGGCGGACTTGCTCGCGCCGTAGACCGACAGCATGGGCGAGTTGATCCAGCTCGCGATCGACAGCACGTTGAGCAGCGCGCCGCCGCCGTTGGCCGCGAGCACCGGCGCGAAGGCCTGGCTCACGCGCAGCAGGCCGAAGAAGTTGGTCTCCAGGTGCGCGCGCGCCGAGGCCTCAGCCCCATCGGCGAAGAAGCCGCCCAGCGAAGCGATGCCGGCGTTGTTCACCACCAGCGTCACGTCGCTCGCGTGGCGCGCCGCGGCGGCGACCGCCGCCGGGTCGGTCACGTCCAGCGCGATCGGCTCCACGCCCGGCAGCGTCACGCTGGCCGGGTTGCGCGCCCCGGCGTAGACCTTGCGCGCGCCGCGCGCCAGCGCCTCGCGCGCGAAGGCCAGGCCGATGCCCCGGTTGGCGCCGGTGATGAGAACGGTGGCGTTGTGAAGCTGCATGGTGAAAGTCCAGTCAATGAAGGTAGGGAGACAAGGTAAATATGACGATCGTCATATTTGTGGGCGAAGCAAAACGGGGCACATGAAAGCCGGCAGGGTTCAGGTGGAAGGGGAAGAAGAAACGTCGTGCCGCGCCAGCAGGGCGCGGCGGTTGTCGGCCAGCAGGGCCTTGCCCTCGGCGTTGTCGCCCAGCGCGCGCGCCAGCTGCAGCGCGCCCACCAGCTGGCTGGCGATGGCGGCGGCCAGGCCGGGGGTCGCGCCCTCGGGCAGCGCGCGCTCGACCGCCGACACCAGGCCGCGCACGCGCTCGGCGGCGGCGGCGCGCACATCGGGCGACTGGCGCGGCATCTCCGACACCAGGGCCGCGACCGCGCAACCGTTTTCGGTGCCGCTCAGGTGGCGCTCCGACAGGTAACCGTCCACCAGCGCGCGCAGGGGGCTCGCACCCTCGGCCTCGCGCGCGGCGTTGCCCTTGGCGATGCGCGCCGCGCTCTGCTGCCCGGCGTGCGCCAGGGCCTCGGCCAGCAGCGCGTCGCGCGAGGCGAAGTGGGCGTAGAAGCCGCCGTGGGTCAGGCCGGCCTCTTTCATGATGTCGGCCACGCCCACGCCCTGGAAACCCGCGCGGCGGATCGCCCGCGACGCGGTGTCCACGATGCGTTCGTGCGTGAGGGCCTTGCGGTTGGGCGCGATTTCCATGGTGGCGGGATTGTAGCCGTCAATATGATGATCGTCATATTTCACCCGATCAACGGCGCAACCGCGCCCGGCGCTAACGCTTCGACGCCACCACCACCGAGCTGCGCCACGAGGCCATCGCGCAGTCCACGATGCGCAGCAGCTGTTCCTCGCCCATGCCGTCGCGCGCCTGCATCGACAGGCCCTCGAGCACCGTGGTGTAGTACATCGCGAGCAGCGCCGAGTCGACCTGCGGCGGCACGTCGCCGTCGGCGATGCCGCACTCGATGCGGTGCTGGATCGCGTCCTGCGCGCGCAGGCGCAGCTCGCGCAGGTGGGCGCGCACCTTCTCGTTGGCCGGCACGCCCACGGTGGCGCCGAGCACCACCATGCAGCCGCTGGGCCGGCTCGGGTTCACGTAGGCGATGGCGTGGCTGCGCAGCATGGCCGCGATGGCCTCGAAGGCCGTGGGCTCGTCGGTCAGCGCCAGCTCGGCCTCGGGATTCTCCGTGCGCTCGTAGAGGTCCACCGCCTCGCGGAACAGCGCTTCCTTGGAGCCGAAGGCCGCGTAGAGGCTGGGCGGGTTGATGCCCATGGCCGTGGTGAGGTCGGCGATGGACGTGCCGTCGTAGCCGCGGTCCCAGAACACCAGCATGGCTTTGGCGAGCACGGCATCGCGCGTGAAACCGGGTGGGCGACCTCGGGTGGCCATGGCGTTTCCTTTCTGTATGAGTGGTCGAAGAATTCGGGCCGGGCGCGAACCGGTCCGCCTTTCTACCATTTTGAAGTCATCACTACGAAAAGGACTCGACATGAAACCGCTCCAGGGAAAAGTGGCGCTCGTCACCGGCGGCAGCCGGGGCATCGGCGCGGCCATCGCGCGCCAGCTCGCGCAGCACGGCGCCGAGGTGGCCTTCACCCACCAGCACGTCTCGGCGCAGGCGCAGCGCACCCACGACGCCATCGTGGCCGAGGGCGTGCGCTGCAGCGCCATCCAGGCCGACAGCGCGGACCGCCTGGCCCTGGTCGCCGCGGTGGGCCGCGCGCGCGAGGTGCACGGCCGGCTGGACATCCTGGTCAACAACGCGGGCATCTACGCCGGTGGCGCCATCGACGAGACCACCGATGCGCAGCTCGACGCGCTGGTCGCCGTGCACATGGCCGCGACGGTGATCGCCACGCGCGCCGCGGTGCCGCACATGGCGCCGGGCGGCAGCGTGATCAGCATCGGCAGCTGCCTCTCGGAGCGCGTGCCGGAGGCGGGCTGGAGCCTGTACGCGATGAGCAAGGCCGCGCTGGTCGGCCTCACCAAGGGCCTGGCGCGCGACCTCGGGCCGCGCGGCATCACGGCCAACCTGGTGCTGCCCGGCCCGATCAACACCGACATGAACCCGGCGGACAGCCCGCAGGCCGAGGGCGAGCGCGCCCATGTGGCGCTGGGCCGGTACGGTGAGCCGCACGAGGTGGCGGCGCTGGTGGCCTTCCTGGCCGGCGACGGCGCGCGCTTCATCACGGGCGCATCGATCGCCGTCGACGGGGGGTACGCCGCATGATCGCCTCTCAGGAAAAAACCGCCTGGCTGATCCTGCTCTTCGCGGCCCTGCTGGAGCCGGTGTGGCTGATCGCGCTCAAGCGCTCGCAGGAGTTCACCGTGTTCTGGCCCAGCGTGATCGGCCTCGGCGTGGTCGCGCTGAGCCTGGGCCTGCTGACGCTGGCCCTGCGCGACCTGCCCATGGGCACCGCCTACGCCGTGTGGGTGGGCGTGGGCTGCGTGACGGTGGCGCTGTCGGGCATCACCTGGATGGGGGAGAGCGGCGACCCGTTCCGGCTCGCCTGCATGGGCCTGATCCTGGTCGGCGTGGCCGGCCTCAAGGCCACGACGTAGCGCCGCTCAGGCGGCGGCGGTGGCGGGCCTGCGCCGGGGCGCCTTCTTCGCGCGCTGGGGCGTGGCGGCGGCGGGCGCGTCGATCATCTGCAGCACCACCAGGCGCACGCCGGCCTGCAGGGTGGCGATGGCCTTCCTGTCGCCCGAGAGGTGCTTGAGCAGGGCTTGCTGGAACAGGCCGTCGAGCAGGGCGTAGGCCACCTCGCTCGGCGCCTTCACCGGCGCGCCCGCGAGCTCCGAGAGGCGCTGCATCACGCGCCAGATCATTTTCTCCAGGCTCTTGTCGATGGCCTCCACGTCGTCGCGCAGCGCCTCCTCGAACAGCGCCTGCGAGCGCAGGTCGTACCAGAGCCGGTGCATGGTGGTCTCGGTGCGCAGCGTCTCGCCCAGCGCGTCGGCAAAACCGTCGAGCAGTTGTTCGAAGTGGGTGGAGGTCGTCGTGACCTCGTCGTAGCGCGTCACGCAGCGCGCCTTGTACTGGCGCACGCTGCACAGGATCAGGTCGAGCTTGTCGGTGAAGTAGTAGTGCAGCACGCCGTGCGAGAACGCCGAGTTCTGCGCGATCTCGCGCAGGCTGGTGCGCGCGTAGCCCAGGTCGGCCAGCGTCTGCAGCGCGGCCTCGCCGAGTTCGGCGCGGCGTTCGTTGAACTTGTCGTTGCGGGGGGGCGCTTTGCTCATCGGGCCATTGTAAGGACGGCCGCCCGCCCGCGCCATTCGAATTTGGACAGTCGTCAAGAAAAATCTTGACACTTGTCAAGAAATCTCCGTAGCATGGAGCCGTTCCTCGAAGAACACGGTCCACACACACCAGGAGACAAACATGGCGAAGTTCGATCTGACCGGCCGCAAGGCCCTGGTCACCGGGGGCGCGCGCGGCCTCGGCGAAGGCATGGCACAGGCGCTCGCGGCAGCGGGTGCCTCGGTGATGATTGGCGACGTGCTCACGTCGCTCGGCCAGGAGACGGCGGGCAAGCTGCCCGTCACCGGCGGCGCGAAAGCCGGTTTCGTGAAGCTCGACGTGACGCAGGAGGCCGACTGGCAGGCCGCCGTGAAGGCCACGGTGGACACGCTGGGCGGCTTCGACATCCTGATCAACAACGCCGGCATCGAGGTCACCGCGCTGGTGGCCGACATCGAGCCCGAGGCGCTGCGCAAGATGCTGGACGTGAACATCGTCGGCACGGCGCTGGGCCTCAAGCACGCCTTCCGCGCCATGCGGCCCAACGGCGCTGCCGGCCAGGGCGGGGCGGTGGTCAACATCTCGTCGGTCGCCGCCACCATCGCCTTCCCCGCCATCGCGGGCTACTCGGCCACCAAGTCGGCGGTGGACCGCCTCACCCGCGTGGCCGCGATGGAGGCCGGCAAGCTCGGCTACGGCGTGCGCGTGAACTGCATCTACCCCGGCCTGGTGCCGACCGAGATGGGCATGAAGCTGGCCACCGACGTGGTGGCCGCCGGCCTGTTCGCCTCGCCCGACGCGGCGGTGGGCGCGATCATCGAGCAGACCCCCTCGGGCCGCTTGGGCGAGGTGGGCGACATGGCGGACGCGGTGGTCTTCCTCTGTTCGGACGCGGCGCGCTTCATCAACGGCGCGGGCCTGCCGGTCGACGGCGGCATGGGCATGTGAACCGGGAGAACACCATGAGCAAAACCAGCAAGAAACCCGTCATCGTCTACGGCGCCTCCGGCTACACCGGCCGCCTGGTCTGCGAGTACCTGCGCGAATACAACATCCCCTTCATCGCCGCCGGCCGCAGCGCCGACAAGCTCAACGCCGCCATGCAGGCCAACGTGCCCGGCATCGAGACCGCGAGCTTCGAGGTGGTGGAGGTCGAGCACTCGGTCAAGGCGCTCACCGAGCTCTTCAAGGGCGCCTCGGTCGTGCTCAACACCGTCGGCCCGTTCGCGAAGTTCGGCCCCGAGGTGGTGCAGGCCTGCCTGGCCGCGAAGTGCCACTACACCGACACCACCGGCGAGCAGGACTGGCTGATCACGCTGGACGAGCAGTACGGCGAGAAGTTCGCCAACGCCGGCCTGCTGCTCTCGCCCGGCCTGGCGCAGATGTACACCACCGGCGAGATCGCCGCGCAGCTCTGCCTGGAGACGCCGGGCCTGGACACGCTGGACATCGCGGTGTTCTGGGGCGGCAGCCCGACCATCGCGTCCACGCAGACCATCCTGGTCAATGCCGCCATGGCCAAGGCCTACCACCTGCAGCAGAACCAGTTCGTCGAATGGCAGCCCGACGCCGGGCTCTACCAGCTGGCGATTCCCGGCCAGCACGAGATGGCGCTGGCCCTGCCCTGGGGCGGCACCTCGCACCCGGTGTGGTTCAAGCGCGATCCGCGCGTGGCCAACGTGAAGGTGCTCGGCGGCGTGTTCAACAAGCCGCTGATGCAGGGCGTGCCGCTGATCGTGGCCGCCGCGCTGGAAGCCACCAAGGACATGAACCCCGACGACCGCTACGCCGCGCTCGCGCAGACCGCGGCCGGCGTGATGAACACCATGCCGCCGCGCGAGAACCCGCGCATCAACAAGTCGGTCGACTCGGTGCACGCCTCGGGCCCGCTGGGTCGCGCGCACTGCGTCATCTTCGGCAACTGCAACTACAAGCAGACCGGGATGATGCAGGCCTTCGCCGCCAACTGGCTGCTGCAGCAGCCACCGAAGCGCGTGGGTTTCGCCTCGGGCTGCCAGGCCTTCGGCCACCACGAGCTGCTCGGTGCGTTGCGCGGCTTCGGCCTGGTGCAGGCCCCGGTGCTGACCGTGCACGTGTGAAACGGGCCCCTCCATGCGACTGATCGACTACCTCGACAAGGGGGCCATGCTCGGCCCGGACGCGCCCTGTCTCTCGATGGGTGGCATGGACCTGAGCTACGACGACGTGCGGCGCATCAGCCACCGCGTGGCGCGCGCGCTGGCGCGCACCGGCATCGACCCCGGCGCCAAGGTGGCGGTGCTCTCCAGCAACGACGCGCTGGCCTTTGCCTGCGTGTTCGGCATCTCGCGCGCGGGCGCCGTGTGGTGCCCCGTGAACCCGCGCAACGAGGCCTCGGAAAACCGCTACGTGCTCGACGCCTTCGACTGCAGCTGCCTGATCTTCCACAGCGCCTACGCGCCCATGGTCGAGCAGATGCGCGCGCAGCTGCCCAAGGTGCGCGTGTACGTGTGCCTCGACGCCGTGCTGCCCTTCGCGCCCTCCTGGGCGCAATGGGCCGACGGCACCAGCGACGAGCCGGTGGAGGTGCCCCCGGTGGACGACCTGGCCATGATCGCGGGCACCGGCGGCACTACGGGCAGCCCGAAGGGCGTGATGCTCTCGGGCCGCAACCTGGAGACCATGAGCGCGCTCACGCTCATGGGCTACCCGTTCGACGGCCGGCCCACCTACCTGGCGCTCGCGCCGCTCACGCACGCGGCCGGCGTGTTGTGCCTGCCGGTGATGGCGCTGGGCGGGCGCGTGGTCATCATGCCCAAGCCCGACCTGGGCGAGTTCCTCGCGCTGATCGAGCGCCACCGCGTCACCCACACCTTCCTGCCGCCCACGCTGATCTACATGCTGCTGCAGCACGAGCGGCTGGCGACGACGAAGCTCGATTCGCTGCAGTGCTTCTGGTACGGCGCCGCGCCGATCTCGGCCGCGCGGCTGGAAGAAGCCTTGAGCAAGATCGGCCCGGTGATGGCGCAGCTCTTCGGCCAGACCGAGGCGCCGATGATGATTTCCATGATGTCGCCGCGCGAACACTTCCACGCCGACGGCAGCGTGGCGCGCGAGCGCCTCTCGTCCGCCGGGCGGCCCGGCCCGCTGGTGCAGGTGGCGACCATGGACAGCGAAGGCGTGCTGCTGCCCCCGGGCGGGACCGGCGAGATCGTGGTGCGCAGCTCGCTGGTGATGATGGGCTACTACCAGGATCCGAAAGCCACGGCCGAGGCCGGCCGCTTCGGCTGGCACCACACCGGCGACATCGGCCGGCTGGACGCGGACGGTTTCCTCTACATCGTCGACCGCGCCAAGGACATGATCATCACCGGCGGCTTCAACGTCTACTCGGTCGAGGTCGAGCAGGCGCTGATGCAGCACCCCGACGTGCAGGACAGCGCCGTGATCGGCCTGCCCGACGAGAAGTGGGGCGAGGCGGTGGTGGCGGTGCTGCAGCCGCACGCGGGTCGCGCGCTCGTGCCCGAGGAGATCATCGCCTTCGTGAAGGCGCGCATCGGCAGCGTGAAGGCGCCCAAGCGGGTCGAGGTCTGGCCCGACCTGCCGCGCTCCAAGGTCGGCAAGGTGATGAAGAAGGACATCCGCGCCGAGCTGCTGGCGCGCATGGGGCGCTAAGCCGGCGCCTGAGCGAGCAAAGGCGCCGTGCGCTCCACGATGAAGTCGCGCAGGCAGCGCACCAGCGGCGTGAGTTGGCGCCGGCTGGGCATCACGAGGAACAGCGGCACGGCCTCGGTGGTCCAGTCGGTGCACAGGGCCTGCAGGCGGCCCTGCGCCAGGTCGTCGGCCACGTCGAAGAACGACTTGTAGGCGATGCCCTTGCCCAGCAGGGCCCAGCGCCGCACCGCGTCGCCGTCGTTGGACACGTTGACGCTTTTCACGCGCACGGTGATCTCCGGGCTGGCGTCCCCGCGCGAGAAGCGCCAGCGGTCGTGCACCTCGTCGTGGAGCATGAAGCACAGGCAGTCGTGCCCGGTCAGCTCGTGCGGTGTCGCGGGCGCGCCGTGCCGCGCCAGGTAGGCCGGCGAGGCGCACAGCACGCGCCGGTGCGAGGCCGCCAGCGGCAGGGCCACGAGGTTGGAGTCCGGCGGTTTGCCATAACGGAAGGCCGCATCCACCGGGCTGCTGTAGACGTTGGCGATGCTGTCCGACAGCAGCAGGCGGATGTCCACCTGCGGGTGCGCGTCCTGGAACTGATTGAGCCAGGGCAGCAGCAGGTTGCGGCCCAGGTCGGACGGCGCGGCGAGCTGCAGCAAGCCGCGCAGGGCCTGTTCGCCCGCGCCGATCTGCTGGCTCGCCTGCTGCAGCGCCTCCAGCGCCGGGCGGCATTGTTCGAGGAAACGCTCGCCCTGTTGCGTGAGCCGCAGGCTGCGCGTGGAGCGGACGAACAGCGGCACGCCCAGTTCGGCCTCCAGCCGCTTGAGCGCGGCGCTGGTGGCGGCCGGCGTGAGGTCGAGCGCGCGCGCCGTGGCCGACAAGCTGCCGCTGTCGACGGTGCGCACGAAGATGTCCAGGTCCTGCAGGGCTTTCATGATTTTCAAATTCTGCTTGAAGATGGATTCAAAGACCAGGTGGTTTTTCAAATGAATGGATCGCGAGACCATGCTGTCCATTCCCACTTCACCGAAAGCCCGCCATGACCTCCCCCCTGTTCCGCCCC